>CAIZKT010000298.1:0-10467 GCA_903933565.1 uncultured Victivallales bacterium
CACGCCCGGGTCCACGGGCTCACGCCCGGGTCCACGGGCTCACGCCCGGGTCCACGGGCTCACGCCCGGGTCCACGGGCTCACGCCCGGGTCCACGGGCTCACGCCCGGGTCCACGTCCACGGGCTCACGCCCGAGGCAACGATTATGCCATCCCCTGCGGGGATTGCCCCTTGGCCTGGTCGGTTGGGGCGTCTGCGGCCTGATGGTGAACCAGCGCACAGGTCTCCTGGGCCAGGCGGATTTCCTCCATAGCGAGGGCTCGGAGGGCGTCTCGGGCGTCGTGGAAACGGATCAATTGAGCCAGCGCGATGTAGAACTCCGCCGCGGCTTCCTGGCGGCGGATGATGCGGTCGAAGGTCGCATCCTGCGGCAGGCTGTTGCCGGCCTGCCGGAGGGAATCGAGCAGCCGCTCGGGGTCTCCCTGGGCCACGTCCGCATCCATCTCCGCGACCCGGTCGGCGTCGGCGGCTCGGCTGATCCCGGCGAGAGCCGCCGCGTGGGCCCGGTGTTTCTCCTCCAGACGGCTCAAGGCGAGGCGTCGTTCCGGATCGCTGACCTTGGGCGCGTTCTCATGGATGAAAGCCGCGAGGTCTTCCTCAAACGCCATCGCCTGGCGCCCGATGAATGACGATAGGGGTTTGGCGGTTGCCGCCGCGCCCTCGGCCGCCGGCACCGTGGGAACCGTGTCCTCCATGGGGGCCTTGCGGGCCAGGTTCACCAACAGGATGAGCCCCACCAGCACGAACATGATCGCGGATCCCAGGTGCAACACCTTCACCGGGATCCACCGGCTGAGGGCTTCCCCGCAGACCACGGCGAGGGCGGTGGTGCAGATCAGTGCCAGGCTAGTGCCCAAAAACACACTCCACGGGCTGCGGCTGGAGGTCGAGAAGGCCAGCGCCGTGAGCTGGGTCTTGTCGCCCAGTTCGGCCAGGAAGATGAGGCCAAAACTGGCGAGAAGGACTTTGAGATTCATGGGGCCCATACTCCTGACGGTTGCGCTGCAAGTCCGCTGCGTTTCGTGGTTGGGATGGCGGTTCACCAATCAGCCAGGCCAGTAGCATAAGCCGGGGGAGCGCGGCTGCCAGCCGGCGGGCAGATCACGGCCTGGGATGTTCCAAGAAAGAGCCCCCGCTCGATCTGGCAGGCGTCTGCCATGATGTTGCTTGCCGCCTTGGAGCCCGCGATGCCCAGCCCGTTTCGGGCGGGTTCGCGGTATCCCCCGGGACGGCGGAAGCCCCGGCAGGGCCCACTGGCGTCGAGTTCAAAGGTGGGGGCGCAAAGCTGTGTCAATCCACAGCAGTCCAAAGCTTGGCATGTCGGCCGGCGCGGTCTGGGACTGAGTTCGGGCGGCGCCCGGACTCTTTGGACTGCGGGGGCTGGCAGGCCAGCCTCTGCGCGGTACTTTGGGTGATGTCGTTGGAGAGCCGTGTCCGTTTCGGTATGTAGGTCCAAACGGGAGAGGTCCTGCGCCATGCACCAGCCGCAACGATTCGGAATCGAGGCCCTGGCATTCGCCGGAGTCATGCTTGTCTGTGGTCTGCTGGTTGCGGCCGAGCCGCCGACCCGGGCTCCGGCCGACGATCTGCCGGAGGAATTCCGCCTCATGTCGGGCCTCCCGCAGGGAACGCCGCGCAGTTGGCGGCTGCTGGTGCGGAATGAGAAGGTTCGGGAGCAGGAGGCGGCGCGTCCCGACGTGAATGCGGTCCAGGAGGTCTGGCAGCTGCCGCTGAGCAAAGGCCGCCACGTCCTCAAGATCGTGTTCAGCCGTCCCTACAAGGTGCCGGAGCACGTATTCCACCTCTACGTCAACGCGGACGGGGATGCGGCGACCGGCCGGAAGAGCGGGGCGGTTGGGGTTGACTACATGTACACCTACTCCTGCAAGACGCCCGATACGGAGCAGGAGTGGTGGGCCTTCTGGGACAAGGATGGCTCCAGCACCTACCCTAGCTTTCTCCGCATCTTGCGCGACGAGGTGCTGTATCTCTGTGTGGACATGGACACGCGGCAGCAGGATGGGGCTTCCGTCTTCGAGCTCAGGACCAACTCCTACATCTGGCAGGAGGCAGAGGGTACCTGGAAAACGGTGCTCACCCACGACGTCGGCCCCGTGCCGGTGGTGGGCGACCCCGAACCCGCCGCGGAGCCCATGAAGGCCGCCCATTCGCTCCTGCTCAATCCCGCGCTGGAACTGATCGGTGGGCGCGCGTTTGGCTGGTGGCTCAAGGGTGGCGGAGCGACTGGCGGGGCCAAGCTGGAGCGGGATGCCGCGGAGCAGGCGCTGCGGGTCGCACCGCTGTATGCGCCCGAGGGACTGCTGCAACCGGTCCGCGCCACGCCGGGTCATTACCTTCTGCGGGCACTGGCTCGCACCAATGTGTTTCAGGTCCATCTGGTCGCAGGCCAGATGCAGATGCCGGTGGCCGTGGGCAGTGAGTATCGCTGGGTGGAGTTGCCATTCGTCGTGAAGCAGGCGGAAGGGCGGAACACCGCCAGTGTTGAGGTGGGTTTTCGCTACTGCTCTCGACCGGCAACCGGCAACGCCTCGCTCCTTCCCGCCACGCTCTGGGTCAAACAGGTCGAACTGCAACGCCTCGGGGACACGGCCCTGCAGGAGGGCTGGATCGAGACGCTCCCCGTGCATCCTCGGCACCACCTGGATGCGCTGGAGGCAAGCCCGTCCCGCCGGCGCCCTGGGAAGGTGGTGTTCCAGGATAGCTTTATCGGCACCGAACTGTGGCTCATGACCCAGGGGGGCCAGGACGACCACTCCTACGTCGGGCACCCCAACTTCAGTCGCGACGGCAAGTACCTGCACTTCGGCGCTCGCCAACGGCCGGCAGGGCTGCTGCGCACCGATGGCGAGGCACGTTACCTTGACGACCGCTGGCTGGGGCTGGTCTGGCCCTTTCCCTGGATGGACCGGCAGTTGCCGAAGAATGAGGATCCGGCGGACTGGGTCGTGGTCAGCCGCAATGCGGCGCTCGTGGAACTGGAGAACGCCGTCACCGGCGCGAGGCACACCATCGAGCTGCCCACCCGCCCGGGGTGGACGATCGTTCACTATCCGGGCCTGACTAACTACGGGCTGCGTGGCCCACGCATCCCGGGGATCACGCACGACACTCTGGTCTGGTTGTCGGAAGAGGGGAAGGCCGTCGCCACGTCGACGGCCGCAGGGCGCGAGTTCCGCCCGTTTGCCATCCCCAGCCTCTCTGCGGAGCCGGCGCAGGACACGGTGTCTGCCGGCATGAGTTTCGTGGGCGGCAAGAGCGGTGAGAACTGGTGCGACGCGGTGGACGGCCGGGACGAACGCTACTTCTTCCTTGAACTCAACCGCGATAACCTGCCCAACCATGCCACCAACCCGTACCAGATGTTCGCCCTGCCCCTCACGGGTAAGGCGCGGGGGCCGTTACGGGTCGTGCCTCATCCGGCCGGGCCCGTCACCGCGTATGTGACCTCCCAGACCGGGCCGACCCAGCAGCCCTCGGCGAAGTGGTGGGACTACGCGGCCGGCTTCCCCTGGTCGGGTGACGACGCCTGCCTCCTGCTGGAGGACGGCACCCTCGTACACATGAGTTCGCTGGGCCTGCACAGCGGCTTCCACACCGGCGGGAGCGCCAGCACGGTGAGCCTGATCGGCCTGGAGAACGAGAGCGACCGTTTTGTGGGCACCTACCACAAACTCGACCGGATCTCCTGGCCGCATGAGTTCCGGCGCGACCGTGACTTTGCCGTGGTGGAAGGCTACGCCGAACCGGCATCGCCGATCCTGATGATCGACCTCGAGCATGAGACGATGTGGACCGCCGTGGTGACCAATTTCCACGACTATCTGAAGCGCTACAGCAGTCGCTGGAACGAGGCTGCGTATCACAAGCCCATGTTCCGTCTGGCGCCAAACTTCAGCCCCGATTTTACCAAGGTCTGCTACTTCTCGCCGATGCTGACGGGCGATGTGCCCGAGCGTAAGTGGGGCGACCTCTATGTCGCGGTGGTGCGCTACCCCGAGCCGCCGCAGAATCTCCGGGTCGGCATGCGGCGGACCCTGAGCTGGGATCTGCCCCGACGGCAGACGGAAATCCGCGGTTTTCGTCTCTACCACTCGGCGGAAAGTGGGCGCGGCTACCGACGGGTGAGCGAGGAGTTGCTCACGGGGACTCGCACCCGCTTGTCGGCCGACGCCGAGGGTTTTTACGCCCTGACCAGCGTCGAGCATTCTGGCCTGGAGGGCCGCCTCTTTTCCAATGAGGTGCAATTGGGCAGTCAGCCCCTGTTCCGACAGTTCCATGAGGTCGAGACGGGCAGGATCAGCAAGCCGATGGTGCCCTTTTTCGAGCCTGCCGAGGCCAGTGGGGCCTACGCGGTGGCGGTCACCGACCCCGAATACCTTGAGCGCCGCCGACTGGCTGAGGGGCTGCGCGGCACGGTCCTGCTGTCGGTCAGGGTGCCGGACCGAGACGGCCTGCGCCTGTGGGCCAGGGTCCGGGGGATGTCCGAGCTGGAACGGGCTTCCTACACGCGCGGCTGGCCGGGCCGTGGAGGTGCGGTCGCGTCCGGTGCTTTCGCCCTGCGTTGCGGCGACGCAACTCTTGGCCGCTTCGCCGTGACCGGGCCGGACTGGCATTGGGTGCAGCTGGACGCGGGCTCGATCCGCTTGCCAGCTCAGGCGCTGGACCTGGAGCTGAGCACCGCGGATGCAGGCGTCGCCGTGGACTGCCTCTGCCTCACCAACGACCCGGACTTCCAGCCCGCGGGTCGCGGCCGGGAGCCTGGCGACGAGCTAACGACGCCAGCCGACCTGCGGCTGGAGGAGTTCACCCTTGCGGACGCTGACCGTCTCGAGGTCGCCGCCGGGCAGGTCAAGATCGCCTGGCAGCCATCGTCCGCGCCCCAGGGAGTGACCCGGTACCAGGTCTACCGCGGCGAGACGTCGGACTTCGCCGCCGACCCCGAGCACCTGCTGGGTAGCCCTTCCCAGCCGCTCTTTTACGACTGCGATCTGGAGGTCGGCAGACGGCTGTTCTACCGGGTTCGCGCCCTGGACGCCTGGGGCAACCTTTCCGGCGCTTCTCCCGCTCTTGCCGTCACGGTCGAGCCGCCCGCCTTGCGTCCCGCTTTCGAGTACCGTCGGCAGGCGGCCGATCCGCTCAAGACGGTCATCGTCTTTGCGGCCGGAGGATCCCGCTGCGACAAGGGTAAGATCACCCAGTGGCAATGGGCCTTTGGGGACGGTGCCACCGGGGAGGGGCCTGAGGTCACTCATGCCTACACCGAGCCCGGGCGCTACACCGTCACCCTCCGGCTCGGCACGGACCTGGGCGCCGGGGCCAGGCTGAAGAAGACGATCCAGATCAACCCGGCCTGGGTGGAGGGGGTGCGGACGGGCGGGGGCGTCTGGCTTGAGGCCGAAGACCACCGCGGCGAGGGCGGCGGCACCAGCCGTATCGCCAGCGCTCGCATCAACGCCTCGGACCGCATCGTGACCTACTGGGAAAAGGACCTCGGGCATTGGCTTGAGTGGAAGCTCCCCATCCGCACGGCTGGCGTCTATGCCATCGCCCTCCGCTATGCCTCCGGAGCCCCGCAGGCCTTGCGGGACGGCCAGATTGACGGCACCAGCCCCGGAAAGGACTGGCAGGGACTACGATTCCCAGGCACTGGCGGCTACTGCACCGAGACGGACAACTGGGCCTGGCGGCTGCTCAAAGGCAAGGAGGGTGACGTGCTCTGCCAAAGCCTGTCAGCAGGGGAGCACACGCTGCGTCTGACCAATCGGGGGGGCGGCATGGCCCTCGACGCCATCTTGCTCATTCCGTCCGGGCTCCTACCCCCGGCTCCATAGCCCGCCGGTTCCCGCCCACGCCCGGCCGCTGGCGCTAAAACTCCTGGATGTCAGATCCCAGTACACAGGACCGGGAAGAGGGTTTTCATAATTTGGAAACCTGCCTGGGTCTGATCCCCTTCAACTCATAAAATGGCCCGGGTCAGGGGCGCCAGTAGGAGTCCACCGCTTCCTTGGCCAGGCGCACATAGTGTCGCCCCCGCTCGAAATCGCCAAAGATCGTCCCGACTTCCCGTTGCGCAATCTCGAAGATGCAACCGCTCGCCGCCTCGCAGACTCCCTTGAAGTACGCGCTGATGGCCTCGTCTCTGAGAGGCCCATCGCAGGTCACAAATTCGGCCCGCGGCTTGCAGTAGTAAACGACTCGGCTGCCGCGCAGGAACTCGCCGATGCGGGGTTCATCGTTGAAGGGGGAGACGGACAGCTTGCGGAGTTTGGACCAGGTTGACAGGTACTTCGGCCAGATGGCGTCGACGCGCTCGCAACAGCCGTAGGAGAGCAACCCGAAACGATCGACCAGGCGCTGCTGGTACGGGAAGACGAACTCGCCGAAGGTATCCGCCGAAACCGCCGTCGTTTCCTGTGACTCGAGGAAGCCCCAGCACTCGGTTGTCCGCGTTACCCGATCACTCGGGAGTTCGGTGGTGAAGGCAAAGGACTCCTGGGCCAGGGGGCTCAGGCCACTCGTCGGCAGCAGCAACTGCTCCGCCTCAAGGAAGTCGTAGTACCGTTCGTAGACTTGGGTCGCCATCTCCATCGCCTCATGCACCGCGTCCGGACAATCGAACATCGCCAGGTAGTAAGCTTCCATGCCCAGCAGCTGCACGAGCGGGTTGGTCATCCCCCCGACAGGCTGCCCATAACCAGGCGCACCGGCAGGATATCCCCCAGGACATCCTCCAGCAGCTCCCGCCGACGCGCGGTTCCCTCCCGATCAACCCCGAATGACCCGCCGCGCAGCTTGTCCACCTCTGAGGCCAGGTCGCGGATGACCGGATTGATGTGAAATCCCTGCGCGTTGGGACCCGCGGCTCGCGTGATCGAGCCGTCCAGACCGAACGGTCGCACCCGCGTGTGCCACGTCATATCGAAGGTCGCTGCGACGGGCGTATCGTCGTCGAACAACTCGCGCCCGACCAACTTGTCAAGAAGAGCGGCCTCGATCAGGCGCGCTTGCTTACCCTCGCATTTCAGGCGGGGGGTGATGACCTCGTGGCCAAAATTGGAGAACAGCAGCCGGACGGTCGGAGCTTCGCGTCGTCCCTCCGCCTGCGCCCGCCACTTCTTCAGAATGAGGTCATTCTGCGGAGAATTCGCATAGTCGAGCTGGAGCTGCGCCCGCCGTCTCAAGATCTCGCGATCTGGTGCTGAAATGAAGTCCATCTTGTTATCCTTCCTGCCTCGTTATAGGGGCCGCCAATCGGCAAACTCAGGGCCGCCCGCCCCCCAAGCAACATCCCTGCCCATCTGCGTGGCAAGCTATCGCGCGCCGACGTCTTCATCGTGCCGGGAGACACTACAGCGAACCGACACACGGTTCAAGCCGCGGGGTCCCAAGGACAGGGCTGCCCCAAGGGCCCGGAAATCAGGTTGCAGATCTGCGGCAAGAGAGTAAACTGGCCGCGGACTGGCTTCATATGGGCCTTCCTTTCTGGCGCTTTCATCCGGCCCCAGAGTGGCCCGAATCCAGCCCCTTTACGATCGAGAATCCGTCCGCCTGTAGGATGGCTATGAGGAACCCTAATGAAACACAGCCTCACGCTCCACTCCGTCCTGCTGGCAAGTGCGCTACGCGCCAACGGTCAGGAGGCCATCCCATCGCAGGTCGCGCCGCCCAGCGCTTCCACGGGGCTCGAATACTCGCTGGAGACCCTCGCGCTGGGTTCCTCGGAACGAAGCATCGTCTATCGCACGCACGATCATATCGAAGCACCCAACTGGTCGCGCGACGGCAAATTCCTGCTCTTCAATTCCAAGGGCACGATTTACAAGTTGCCCATCACCGGCGCTGAAAAAACCATGGCCGTCCCCGGCAGCACACCGCAAGGGCTCGACACCGGTGTCGCCAAGAAGTGCAACAATGACCACGGCATCTCCTTTGACGGCACCCAGCTCGCCGTCAGTTCGCGGACCGCCAGCAGTCAATCGCAGATCTATGTGGTGCCGATCGATGGGGGGGACGCCCGGCTGGTCACGCCGTTGTCGCCGTCCTACTGGCATGGTTGGTCGCCGGACGGCAAGACGCTGGCCTATTGCGCCGAGCGCAACGGCAACTTCGACATCTATACCATTCCCGCCGCCGGTGGCGAAGAAACGCGCCTGACCACCGCGCCCGGCCTCGACGATGGCCCGGAGTATTCGCCGGACGGCAACTACATTTACTTCAATTCCGAGCGTGACGGCGCGATGCAGATCTGGCGCATGAGACCCGACGGTTCGCAGCCGGAACCGGTGGTCGCCGATGAGTACCGGAATTGGTTCCCACACCCGTCACCGGATGGGAAGTGGATCGTCTTCATCAGCTTTGGGAAAGACGTGATGCCCGATGAACATCCCGCCAACCGAGACGTGCTGCTGCGGTTGATGCCGACGGCTGGGGGCGAAATCCGGGTGCTGGCCAAACTCTTCGGTGGCCAAGGCACCCTCAACGTGCCCTCGTGGTCACCGGATAGCAGCAAGGTGGCGTTTGTCAGTGTCGAAAAACCGGTTCCGCCAGATTGGGCCCTGCCGGGCATGCCCAAACCGAACTTCCACAAGCAGGTTCCTCCGCCGGTAGACTTTCATCGGCCAACCGTCACCTTCAACCAGCCGCTGGGGTTGTTTGAAGGACAGTCCGATCTCGGCGGCCCGCTGCTGCCGGGCAGTGCCAGTTATCATGCCAACACCAAGCACTACCGGCTCACCTCCGCGAGCTATAACATCTGGTATACCCGCGACGAATGTCGCTACGCCTGGAAACGAATGTCCGGCGATGCGTCCCTCAGCGCCACCTTCACATTTCCCCATCCAGACGGCTATTTTGATCGCAAGGCCGTGCTCATGTTTCGCCAGGATCTCGGTGACGATTCCAAGGCGGTCATGGTCGCGTTGCACGGTGGGGGATTGATCCATCTGGCGCAGCGTCCCGAGAAGGGCGCGAATCTCGTGGAGGCCTGCCGCCTCAAGGCCGGTGACCGTCCCGCGGACGCTCCGCCCGTCCGCCTCGGCATCGAAAAACGCGGCGACACCTTCGCGCTGTCAGTCAGCTTGAATGGCGAACCCCTGCAACCGGTTGGCACCCCAGCCAAACTCCATCTTGAGGGGCCGTTCTACGTCGGCATCGGCTTCTGTTCTCATCAGCCGGTCACTTCAGATACGGTGGTGCTTGCGGACGTGGTGCTGAAGTGATCCTGACAGGAAGAAGATTCGACGATCTCTTCGGCGGGTGGTCCTTAGTGGTGCCATGGCCGCAGGTTTCGTTGCGGCCAGTAACGCACTCGTTGCCGAAGATGCCACGGACCCGAAGCCGGCCCAGAAAATCACCGTTGCCGAGGCGGTGACCGAGACGCGTGCCCTGCTGCAGGGACGGCGGATTTCCGACCTTCTCGGGGTGACCCATACGCGCGGCCAGTATGCCTTCACGGATAAGCCCTTCCTCATCGAAGGCGCGGAAGCAGTGAACCCTCTCGGCGCGAAGATCATCAAGTTGTTGATTTGGTGCCGTTCCCACAGGATTTGGTGCCGTTCCCACAGTAAGCATTGGCGCCCAGTAACTTCACTAACTTATCTTGGTATGAAAAGCTATTTATCTGCTGTTTTTAATACCATAATTTACTTCTAACGGTTCAATGCCGTCCACGCCTCCTGCTGCGCCCGCTTGGGGGCCTGCAAGGCGTAGGTGGGACTTCCTTCCGCAACGGCAGAGGGCTCGTCAAAGGGCGTCAGTGTGACCTTCGCACTGCGACCTGCGGGGAGGAGCACGTCCAGCCACTCGGGGTCGCCCACGGCCAGGGCTTCGGACCCAAGGGGCCGTCGCTGCCCCCGGCCCCCGCGCGACCTCCTCCTCGATGGCGGCCCGGTACCGGGCCGCGAAGGACGGATCGTCCGGCATCCCCAGGCACCACTGCTGCCGTTCCCGGTTCACGATGCGCTAGCGCTGGCGCTACCCGCACAGATCCCGCCGCATGCTCCCCCCAGCCATTCCGCGGGGTGGTCACAGGCGTCGGCGCGGACCATGTTCATGCCGATGCAGATAGGCAGCGCGACAGATGTCGGCCGGTCTGCACCAGCGTCGGGACACACTGGGCTGCTGTTGGTCCCGCGGATTCCGTCCCATGGCGACCTTGCTCCCGCCTCCGTCCCGTCGCCGCCGACGACGGCCCCGTGCAGCGCCCCCGGCCCGGCACGCTATACCCGGATGCCACCGGCAGCGCAGAAGTCAAGCTTGTAAGCTAAAAAATGATTTTGACCCTAGAAAAGCTTATGCAAAGCTAGTGTTTACCGTAAATTGCTCTGTAAGCTACTACTCTAAAGTCACTTCTGCGGGAACGGCACCGGTTAAACTACTCTAAAGTCACTTCTGCGGGAACGGCACCGGTTAAACTACTCTAAAGTCACTTCTGCGGGAACGGCACCG
>CAIZKT010000299.1:0-9368 GCA_903933565.1 uncultured Victivallales bacterium
GGCGCCCCTTCGGGGCTGAAGAGGCAGAGGCGAACCCGCGACTTCCGCGGCTGGGGGTGCCGCCGCGAAACCGTAGCGGTGGGATGGCGGATCGAGATTGAAATCGGGATCGAATCGACGGGGGGGGACTCGGACACTCGTCTCTCGACCCACCACGGCGGGCAGGCCCTCGACCCTCTGCGGTTCTCATACCAGCAAACCCCTACGGAACTGACCTGCGCCCGAGGTGGAGGGGTCAAAGCGCGAACCTCGCATATGCAGGTTTGGTCAGTATGTTGTATAATGTAACCACGGTGGCTGGGTCTTCAGTACCCGGACACGGGCAGGGCGCGACCGGTTGATCAGAACGGGCCACCGCTTGGTGCTGGCGGCCCACGGGCGAGCGAGGCACAGGGCGAACATGAAGATTACGGCTGAGGAAATCGCTGACGTGGTGGTGGTCAAGGTGCATGCGAAGGCGCTGGATGCGGCCAACACGGACGAGTTCAAGCGCGACCTTGGGCCGCTCCTTGAGAACCGCGGCAAAGCGGTGCTGGACTTCGGCGAGGTGGGCTTTGTCGACAGTTCGGGGCTGGGCGCCCTCCTTTCCACCATGCGGCAGTTGACCGGTCGCGGCGGCGACCTGAAGATATGCAACGTCTCGAAGTCCGTGCGGGTAGTCTTTGAACTGGTGCGGTTTCACCGCATCCTGGACATTTTGAACTCGCGCGAGGAGGCCCTGCGGGCGTTTCGCGCCTAGCCGGGATGGCGCACCATCAGGGCCCTTCGATTCACCCTTCTCTCAACCCCAGAGAGTACCGAACGGTGCCTCACTTGTTGGTCATAGCCGCCACCGTCCGGCGTACTCAGCGCGTGCTGCACGACGTAGCCGCCCACCGCCAGGTGGCGGCCTGACGCGGAGACCACGGCATGAACGAGTCTACCCAGACCCGCCCGGCTCCGGGGCGCCTCGAGCTGCTGGAAGAGCTGCACCGGCGCTATGGCGGCGGCGTGGCCGGCGACTGGCGCAACCGCCTGCGCTACTGGCGCAAGCGCTATGCCTGGTTGGCGGTAGTCGGCGGCACTCGACTGCTCAAGCGTGCCATGGACGTGGTGTGCTCCCTGCTGGCGCTGACCCTGCTCCTGCCATTTTTTGTCGTGCTCGGCCTGCTGATCAAGCTGACCGACGGCGGTCCGGTGTTCTTCGTGCAGAGACGCGTGGGTCAGTATGGCCGGGAGTTCCCTTTTCCGAAGTTCCGCTCCATGCTTGTGAACGCCGAGGCTCTCAAGGACAAGCTCATGGCGCAGAGCGACCATGGCCACCAGAGCATCACCTTCAAGATGAAGCGTGACCCGCGGATCACCTGGATCGGACGTCTGATCCGGCGCGCCAGCATCGACGAGCTGCCGCAGTTCTGGTGCGTGCTCAAGGGGGACATGTCGCTGGTCGGGCCACGGCCACCGGTGCCGCGCGAGGTGGAGCTGTACACCCTGGCCGACCGGCGACGCCTGGACGTGAAGCCTGGCCTTACCTGCATCTGGCAAGTCAGCGGTCGCGGCGATATCCCCTTCGATCAGCAAGTGCAGCTCGATGTGCAGTATATCGAGAGCCAAAGTCAGTGGGTGGACCTTAAGCTTCTTCTCCTGACCGTGCCGGCGGTACTCTTGGGGAAAGGGGCCTACTGATGAAGGCTGTGCTTTTCGCCGCCAAGGTCGCTCCTGGACTGACTCTGTTAGGGGACCGCGGTCCGTCGCCCATGCTGACGCTGGTTGACCGCCCGTTCATCCAGCACGTCGTGGAGTACCTGGTGGGCAGGGGCGTCAGCGAGTTCCACCTGGTGCTCAGCCATCTGCCCGAGAAGGTCGAGTCCCTCCTCGGCGACGGCACTCGCTGGGGCAGCCGTTTCCATTATCACCTCGTGCGCGACGGCGAACGGCCCTACGTGGCGTTGCGGGCCCTGGATCTGGGCGATCCCACGCAGCGGGTGCTGGTGGGCCATGCGGACCGGCTGCCGCGTCTGTCGACGGGGCTGCGGGAGCTGGACCAGGAGGCGTCGGAGGTCAGGCTGGTCGTCGCCCCCGGCTCGGAGAGCGCCGCGGTATCGGCGTCGACCTGGTCCGGCTACGCGGTGTTGACGGCGGCTCGGCTGGGTCTGGCGCCGAAGGACGCGGATGAAGCGGATTTTTTACGCTCATTGAGTGAGCCTGGGCCGCCGCGTCTGTGGCCGGCGGAACGGCTCCTGAGCGTACGCACGGGCGCCGAGTTGCTGGCGGCGCAGCAGGCGGTGCTCGGCAAAGGTTTTCCCGAACTCCTGCTGACCGGGCGCGAGGTCGAGCCGGGCGTCTGGGTATCGCGCAACGTCGTCCTCCATCCGACCGCCCGCATCATCCCGCCCGTTTTCCTGGGGGAGAACTGCCGGGTGTCGGCAGGCTGCAACGTGGGACCCGCGGCGGTGGTTGGGCGCGATTGTGTGCTCGACTCCGGGGCGGAGGTGAACCAAGCGGCCATCTTCCCGGGCAGCTACGTGGGCGAGGGTCTGGAAGTAGCGGAGGCGCTGGTCGATCGCAACCGGCTGCTGAGTGTCCGCATGGACGCGGGGGCGACGATTGCTGACTCGTTCATTCTGAGCGGGATTGCCGAGCAGCACAACCGGGGCGTGCTGGTGAGGGTGCTCGCCCGGTTGCTGGCCGCGGCGCTACTCCTGCTCTGCGCGCCCCTTCTGCTGGGCGTGGCGCTGGGTCTCGCACTTCGGCGTCGCGGGCCTGTGCTGTGCCAGGACAAGGTGGTGCGGCTCCCCGCCGCCGCGGACCCGACACACTGGCAGACGGTCGGCATCTGGCGTCTGGGGGAGGCCCGGCCGGCGCGCGGTCCGGGCCAGCCACTCGGGCTCGGCGATCTGCTGTGCCGCGTCCTGCCGCGCCTGGTCAATGTCCTCCGTGGCGACCTCTGCGTCGTCGGCGTGGAACCCCGGTCTCCCGAGGCCATCCTCGGCTTACCGGCCGACTGGCGTGATCTCTATCTGCGCACCCAAGCGGGGCTGATCACCGAAGCACTGCTGACCCACGGCGGCGCGGCGGACGCGGATACGCTGTACACCACGGAGGCGTTCTATGCGGTGTCGGCAAGCCCGTGGTACGACGGCAAGCTCCTGCTGCGCTACGTCATACGGCTATTCTACGCCTGACTGGCCGGCGGCGGCGCGGTGATCCGGGCGATGGTTTGCAGCATCTCGTCGAAGGTGAACGGTTTGGCCAGGACCGCTTTGGCACCCATGTGGCTGACAGCCTGCAAGATCTGCACATGGCTGTAACTGCCTCCGCCGGACATCGCCAGGACAGTGGCCTTGGGATCGAATTTCAGTAAATCCCTCAGGGTCTCAAAACCGTCTTTCTCTGGCATATAGATATCCAGTAGAACAACATCTGGCCTCGTTTCGCGGTATCGCGCCAAGCCCTGAACGCCGTTTTCGGCTTCCGCAACCTCATAGCCCAGGCTCAGCAGCTTGATGCAAATCGGCCCGCGAATCTGCGGCTGATCGTCAATGACAAGCACTCTCACCGTACGCTACTCCTCCCTGAGTCCACCGTGAAGAAGGCGACGTTCTCATGGTCGTGCCGGAAGAATTCGGAGTGGCTGCTGATCGCCTGGATCAGCGCCAGGCCGCGGCCATGCTCGCTGGTGAGAGGCGGCTCGCTGGTCGAGTGCATGCGGCTCAAGCCATCCCATTCCCGGCCCTGATCTTTGAACCACATGCGGCACACCGTCCCGGTCAGGCGCAGTTGGAAATGGATCTCTGAGTGGGGGGGGGCCTTCCCGTGGCGGATGATGTTCGTGCCGTGCTCCATGGCCACCAGCCGGGCGGCGGTGGCCGTTTCCTCCGACCAACCCTCGGCCTGCAGGATACTCCCGACTTCGGCCGCCGTCTCGGATAGCGCCCCCAGCTCCAGTGGAATCCGGCGCTCCAGCCGAATGGAGCGGGGATCGACGCACTCCACCGCCATGGCACTGCAATCGTCGGTGCGCAGTTCGAAACCGTCGGCGCGCAGGGCGGCAAGCAACTCGGAGGCCGGACTGCCCGAGCGCCCGTCAGCCTGGATGCGTTGCATCAGCGCCAGCAGCCGCTCCGGGCCGCAGGGTTCGCCGGTCTCGCGATGACGGGCCTCGAAAAGCCCATCCGTGATCAGCCACAGGGTCGACCCAAGCGGAGCCGTCGCGTGCGCCTCGGCGTCGACGGTATAGCCCGTCGCAGTCCCGGACCAGAAGCCGATCGGCATGTCGCCACGACCAGCCAGGTGCTGGGAGACGTCGGTGCCGTCGGCGCGCAGCAGAATGGGCTCGGGGTGGCCGCAGTTCATACAGGTCCACTCCGAGCGCTGGGGGTCCAGGAACGCCAGGAAGAGCGTCACATACAGCTCCGGATTGGCCACATGCTGGCGAAAGCGCTGATGGATTTCCCGGCACACCGCGGCCGGCCCGGCGGCAGCCAGACCGCAGGCGGCCTCGGTCATAATAGCCTTGAGCAGCGCCGAGACGATGGCGGGAGCCACGCCATGCCCGGCCACGTCACCCATATAGACGCAGAGCCGACCGTCTGGCAGCGGAAAGGCATCAAAGAGGTCGCCGCCGATGCTGAGACTGGGCTGGTAAGCCAGGTGTGCCTCGAAGCCCGGACCCAACCGCGGCTGGATCGGAAACAGCTTCCGCTGCAGCGAGCCGGCCACCTCGATCTCGCGTAGCATCATCTGCTGCCAGCGGTGGAGTTCGTCCGTCGTGCGCTTGAGGGCGAGGGCGTTACGCACGCGCGCCAGAAGTTCCCGGGAGTGAAAGGGCTTACGGATGTAGTCGAAAGCGCCCGCATCGAGGCCGTGCTCGACGTCTTCCACGCCCCGCCGCGCCGTCACCAGGATGACCGCGATCTCGTGCGTTTCGGGATCAGCTTTGAGGCGTTCGCAGACCTCGTAACCGGTCAACCCCGGCATCATCACGTCGATCAGCGCCAGACTCGGCAGGTGCTGTTGCGCCAGGCGCAGGGCCATGGGCCCATCCGACGCTTCCAGCACGTCGTAGCCGTGCGTGCCGAGCAGTTTACGGAGCACCGCCAGGTTGGGCGGATCGTCGTCGGCGATGAGGATCTGTCCAAGGGACGGTCCCAGCGGCGTGGGCGTAGCGCCTGGGTCGGCGGTCGGAGCGTCGGTCGTCATACCTCGCCCTCCGCCTCGCGCAGGACCGCGGCCCAGGCGCCGAGCCGTTGCGTCAGCAGCGTGCAGCGCTCCCAGTCCTGTTCCCGCCCCGCCTGGCTCAGTTCCGCTCCGACCACCGAGAGGCCGGGCAGCCCCATGGTTCCGCCCATGCCCTCGAGCGAGTGGCCCCGACCGCGAACGGTGTCCGCGTTACGGGCCGCGCTGCCGGCCTCCAGCCGAGCCAGAGAGCGCCGCATCTCGACCACGAAGAGCGTCCAGGTCTCGCCGTCCAGCACATCCACCTCCGCCCGGTACTCTTCCGCGCGCTCGGCCAGTCCCGGAATGAGGTCGTCGAAAAGCTCACTCAGCCTGGTCACGGCTACGGTCGGCGGCCACGGGCCTGGGTGGGGAGGCGTCGGCTCAAGTTTCATTGCCACGTGCCACCTCGTTTTCTGCCCTGGTCCAGCGCGCCAGTACCACCTTAAGATCGTCCAGCCGCACCGGTTTGGCGATGTAGTCGCTCATTCCAGCGGCCAGACATTTCTCCCGTTCGCCGAGCAGCGCATGGGCGGTCATGGCAATAATGGGCAGCGGCGTGCCCGCGACGGCGCCCGGCAGCGGCCGGCTCGCCGCCTCCAGCTCGCGGATGCGGCGGGTCGCTTCGTAGCCGTCCATCTCTGGCATCTGACAGTCCATGAGAACCAAACCATAGGGCACCTGGCCGAGCGCCACCAGGGCTTCCAGCCCGTTCGCTACAGCATCGGTGTGGACGTAGCCGAGCTTCGCCAGTTGGCGTACGGCTACCATCTGATTGACCGGATTGTCCTCCACCACCAGCACCCGCAGGGAGGTCAACTTGGCTGGCGAGAGAGTCGGGTGCGCGAGCCGCAGCGCACACGGTTGCAGCGGCAGAACGAACCAGAACGTGGAGCCCTTGCCGGGCTCGGACTCGACGCCGATCCGGCCACCCATCAACTCCACCAGCCGACGCGAAATGGCCAGGCCCAGGCCCGTCCCCCCGTAACGGCGCGAGGCCGACCCATCGACTTGGCTGAACTGCTGGAACAACAAGCCCTGGTCCGCCGCCGGTACGCCAATGCCGGAGTCCTGCACCTCGAAGCGCAGCCAGGACACGGTCTCGTCCTGGCGCTCCAGCAACACCCGCACCACAATGTGCCCCTCAGCGGTGAACTTAATGGCGTTGGAAATCAGGTTCACCACCACCTGCCGCACCCTGCCAGCATCCCCCCTGACCGTCGCCGGGGCGCGAGGATCGAGGCTAAACCTCATCTCCAGCCGTTTGGCCGCAGCACGCTCCGCAAACAGGTCCAGAGCGCCTTTGAGGGTGCTGAGCAGATCGAACTCCTCCATTTCCAGGGTCATTCGCCCGGCCTCGATCTTGGAGAAATCGAGAACGTCGTTGACCAGCGTCAGCAGAGCCTCGCCGCTCATGCTGATGGTCCCGAGGTACTCCCGCTGTTCGTCGGTCAGCACCGTCTGCTGCAACAGCCCGGTGAGCCCGATGACCGCGTTCATGGGGGTGCGTATCTCATGGCTTATGTTCGCCAGGAACTCGCTCTTTGCCCGGCTGGCCGCTTCGGCTGCCACGGCGAGTTGCTGGGCGCGCTCCGCGGCCTCGCGGAGTTCCTCATGGGACTGCTGCAGATGACGCCCGGATTCCTCCAGGTCCTGCACCATGCCGAGCATGAGCTGGTGACTCTGTTCCTGTTCCGCCGTGCGCCGACTCAGGGCATCGTTGGCACGCTGGAGCTCCTGTTCGGCCTGTTTTTGCCGCGAGAGGTCCACAAAGCTCTCGAGCAGGTACGGACGACCACGGAGAACCACCTCAACCACGGTCTTGAGGATGGGCAGGCGCTCGCCGTCACGGCGCAGGAGAACGTGCTCGGAGTTGTCCGCCGACTGGCCCAAGTCCACGACCGGACCGGCGTCGCGTTCCGCCGGGCAAAAGAGCTGGTGACACTCCTGGCCGATGAGCTGTTCACGGGTGGCGCCGCAGAGGCGCAGCGCCGCCGCATTGACCTCTTGGATGCAGTGGGTCTGCGCGTCGACCACCAGGACGCCGACAGGCATGTTCTCCAACAGCGTCTGCAAGCGCGCTTCGCTCTCGCGCTGGGCCGCTTCGGTCCGGCGCTGCTGCTCGAAGTCCTGTTCGATGACGTCGAGCATCGCGTTCGCGCTGGCAGCCAGAACCGTGATCTCATCGTTGCCTCTGAGCGGAAAACGTGCCGTGAGCCTCTCCCCGGGGTGAACCGTACGCAGAAAAGCCCCTAACCGAACCAGCGGTGACAACACCGTGGCGTTCAGCGACAAAATGACCAGGGCGCTCACCAGGGAGGCGCATAGAGCGAACAGAACCAGAAAGAACCGTAGGTTGGCCCGAAACTGCCGGGTCAGGTCCCGCGGACCCGAAACCTGGGCGATCAGGCAGGGCTGCCCCAGCACGTCGGAGAGCCTGGCGTAGGCGGCAATACAGTCAGCCCCAAGGGTCTGTATCTCAACCGAATCCGCCGACAGAGCCGTCGGCGCTGTGCGCACACTCGCGGGTAGAACGCTGGCATCCGGCGCCAGGAGCTGCAGGCTGACGCCCGTGCCCTCTTCGATCTGTCGAACCAGTGCCGGGCCCAGGTCCCGTCCCATGATCAGGGTCCCGTGGACGGGGCCCTGGAAGTTGCTCTTCAGGATCGGCAAGGAGACCATGAGCAACGGTCCGTACTCCGTCTTCAGGATACCGCTGCGTTTGCTGTGTTCGTCCGAGTGCCGCAGCAGGGGGCTGCTGGGCGGGAGCTGGCGCAGTACGGCCGGCATCTCCCGGCCGCTGCGGGCGCCGCTGTCGTAGGCTTTGCCGCAGACGATCTTGCCCTGTAGATCGGCGACCAGGACAAGGTTTAGGTGGAGACGCGCAAGCGCGGCTTCGGAGAAATTCTCGACGACGTAGGTCTCTTCTGGTTTCGCCACATACGCACAGGTGTCATCCCAGTAGGCATAGTCACCGGTGAGCGTTTCCAGCCGCGTCTGTTCCTGCTGGAGTACCGCCAGTACGCGCCGCAGACCCGCCTCAATCTGGGTTCTTTCCTGTCCCGCCGTGCGGCGCTCCAGGATGGTATCGGCCAGCGCCAGCACAATCCCCATGATCGCCAGTACGCCGATCACGACCACGAGGATGGACTTGCGGCGAACCGTCATGCGAACACCTCTTGCGGTCGCGAGTCCGGGCTGTCAGGCGAGGGCCTCATGAAGCCGACGGCTTGTTCCGGCTTGGTCGGCGCTTTCGCCGTCGACGATCGGCTCACTGGCGACGGCAACGCCACCTCACCGCCCCAAGAGCGCAGAAACAGCCCTAGTAATTGCTGTCCCAAAATGCGCGGGTCAGGCGCAACTGGAATTGCCGGACCCACTCCACATGGCCATCGACAAAGGCGGCGTTGCTGCCATCGTTGTGGATGCCGGCGCCCGGCAGAGCGATGTTGGTCGGATCGCTGGTGTCCGTGGTGCGGCCCCAGTATCCGACCCAACCGGACAGGTTAGTGCCATCGGCATGCATGAGCAACTGACTGGGTTTGAGGATCTGGGCCAGGGGCCGCCAGGTGCAACCGACGCACACGTTGGCCACGGTGGAGAGGTTGTAGTAGTAACTGTAGCAGTACTTGGTGGGATCCATGGCAGTGCTGTTCGACGGACACTTGAACGTCTGTGGTGCATCCCCGACGTAAGCGATCACCTGGCGCTGCCAGGCGTTGTTACCGAGTGATAGGCCCGGCTGATAGCAGTGCCTGGGCAAGATCTCCTTGCTGTCATCGGCGTACATCAGGCAGGCCAGGGCGATCTGCTTCTGGTTCGAAGCGCAGGTGATGGTGCGGGCCCTCTCCCGAGCTTTGGCCAAAGCCGGCAGGAGCATGGCGGCGAGGATCGCGATGATGGCGATCACCACCAGCAGTTCGATCAGCGTGAAGGGACGTCTGCGTGTGCTTGCCATGGTTGTCCAGTCTCGTCTGTTCCAGTTTCTGCTTGCGGCTGACGGCTGGTCACCGCCGACCAACCTGGGCCAGCGTCATGCCAGCGCTCCGAAGGAGCCGCGCCAAATCATGAAGCCCGTAAACTAGCACGGGTAACCGGAGTGCGCCAGTAACCCGAGCAGGCGCTCAGGGCTGCTTCAAGAAACGACCGCCGTCGTACCGCCGGCAGTGAAA
>CAIZKT010000300.1:0-10626 GCA_903933565.1 uncultured Victivallales bacterium
CCGCGACGGCCGCCAGGCCTAGCTTTGGACTGCCGGTGGCTTGACACCGCTTTCCGGCCCCGCGCCCGTGGGTGCGGCACCCCACCGCGACGGCCGCCAGGCCTAGCTTTGGACTGCCGGTGGCTTGACACCGCTTTCCGGCCCCGCGCCCGTGGCCTCGGCACCCTACCGCGACGGCCGCCAGGCCTAGCTTTGGACTGCCGGTGGCTTGACACCGCTTTCCGGCCCCGCGCCCGGGGGTTAGCGCCCAGGCGCTCCCGGCTGGCCGGCTTGGCGCTGGCGCTCTGGCTAATCAGCGCCGGGCTGCTGACGGCTTTCGAGGACCAGACCACGACCCGCTTACCGGTCGACACCGGTAAGCTCTACGCCGCCAGCGCGGTGGACGTGGATGGCGACCACGACCTCGATCTGGTGCTGGCCACCCAGACCGGCTTGCGGCTGCTGCTGAACAACGGCGTCGGCGTCTTCACCGACGTCACCGCGGCCCGCTTGCCGACCCTCACCGGTGCCTTCCTCGCCGTGGTGGCGGGCGATGTCGACCACGATGGCGACCTCGACCTCTTCGCCGCCAGCGCCGACGGCGCCAGCCGGCTGCTGCTCAACCAGGGCAGCGGCAGCTTCACCGACTCGTCCGCTACCCACCTACCCACCGCCGCCAGCATCGCCACCGGCGCCGTGCTGGTGGACGTGGACGGCGATGGCGACCTCGATCTCGTGATCGCCTCGCGGGACAGCTCGAACCGACTGCTGCTGAACAACGGCCTTGGCGTTTTCACCGCCGCCGCCGCGAACCGTCTGCCGGGGGACGTCGGCGCCACCTCTGGAGTGGTCGCGGCGGACCTCAACGGCGACCGACAACCGGATCTTGTATTCACTTCCGAAGAGGGCCCGCCGCGCCTGCTCATCAACGATGGCGCTGGCGTCTTCACGGATTCCACCGCCACCAGCCTGCCGACCGGGCTGCCAGGGGCGCTCGGCCTGGCCGCAGCCGACCTGGATGGCGATGGCAACCTCGACCTGGTGCTCGCGGGCGGGAACGCCGGCCTCGGGCTGTTGCGCAATGACGGCTCTGGCCACTTCGTCTCCGTGGCGCCCACCGCCACGCCTCTGCCGCCGCATTACGCCATTGCCGTCGCCGTGGCCGATCTGAACGAGGACGGCCTCCCGGATGTGGTCGTGGCCTGCGCTGGCCAGGACCGCCTGCTGCTGAATACCGGCGGCGGCCTCCTCACCGACGCCACCGCCACGACGCTCCCGGTGGACACCGGGCGCACCTTCGGCGTCCTGGCGGCCGACCTCGATGGTGACCTCGACCTGGACCTGGTCCTGGCCCGGCCCGATTTGCAGACACGGCTGTTGCTCAACCCTATCGCCTTCCCGCGCCTCCGCCTGACCGCGCAGCCAAGCCTGGTCGAAGTCGGCCAGACCGTCACCATCCAGGTCAAGGCCTTTGACGAAGACGGCATCGCGCCTGGCTTTCCCACCCTTACCGTCAACGGGATCGCTACCCCCCTGGTCGTTGGCCTGGCTACCTACGTGCCGACGGCCCCGGGGCCCTACGTGGCAGCAGCAATCGCCCAGGACACTACCGGCGCCAGCGGCGGCGGCAGCGTCTCCTTCGTGGCGGTCTCCAATATCGCTCCGCGGGTCTTCGCCGGCGCTGACGCCACTCTCGCCAGCGGCCATACCCTCTCCCGGGCTGGCTCTTTCACCGATCTCAGCTCAGGCGACGCCTGGAGCGCCACCGTCGACTACGGCGACGGGACTGGCCTCCAGCCGCTTGCCCTGACTGCCGAGAAGACCTTTGCGCTTTCCCACGTCTACAATGCCCTCGGCGATTACGTTCTGACCGTTACCGTCACCGACAGCCGCGACGCAGCGGGGAGCGCCAACGTGGGGGTCACCGTCACGAGTGAGCCGCCGGTGGTCAGGACCATCCCGGAGCAGCGAGTCCGCAACGGCACGCTCTTCGCGCACATCTGGCTGGATCCCTACGTTGACGACCCGGACAACCCCGACGCCCAGATCACCTGGCGGGCCAGCGGCCAGCAGCAATTGACCGTCACTATCGACGCCGAGCGAGTGCTGAACGTCACCTACCCGCCGGGGGGCCAGCTCAGCGAGGATGTGACCCTGACGGCCACGGACCCGGCGGGCAAGTCTGGCTCGGTGACCGTCCGCTACGTGGTAACCGAGGCCAATGGCGACTACCTGCGGCCCCTGGTCGCTCTGAGGGCCGTGCCGGAGACCGTGGACGTGGGCACGACCGTCACCCTCCATCTGACCGTTACGGACGATTCGGCCTTCTCCCCCCCGATCCTCACCGTCCAAGGCGCCGAACTGCCGCTGCTCGGGGCAGTCGGCGTCTACACCGCGACCTACACCTCGGCAGTCCCTGGCGTGTTCACCGCGGTGGCAACGGCCACCGACGTAGCCGGCAACCGGGGAGATGCGAGCACGGAGTTCCACTGTCTGGTGCCGGGCGACAACACGGCCCCCTTTGCCGCCATCACCACCCCCGCCGAAGACGCCAAGCTCAGCGGCGCGACCGAGGTCCGCGGTACGGCGACCGATGCCAACTTCCTCCGCTATGTCCTCGAGTACGCGGCCGTCGGGGAAAGCACCTACCTGCCCTTCGCCAGCGCCAACCTCCCGGTGAGCGACGGCGTCCTCGGGGTCCTCGACTCCACGGCCTTGCGCAATGGCTTCTACACCATCCGGCTCACGGTTGAAGACCAGGGCGGGAACGTGACGACGGCCCGCCTTCCCGTAACCGTGGTCGGCGAACAGAAGATAGGGCTGTGCCGGTTGAGCTTCACCGATCTGACCATCCCCTCGCCCGGCGTCAACATCACCCTGGTCCGGTCCTACAGCAACCAGAATCCGCAGCGCGGGGACTTCGGCGTCGGCTGGACCCTCGGCTTGCAGGAACTCACGATCGAGAAGAGCGGCGTCCTCGGCGAGGACTGGTTCCTGGCCGAGTCGGGGGGTTTTATCAACCAATTCCAAGTCCTCGAAACCCGCGCCCACTACGTCGCGGTGCGCTTCCCCAACGACTCCCTCGAGATCTTCCGCATGCAGGTCGACCCGGACCACAACCCCGCCTGGCCCTACTGGACGCCCCAGGCTTCCTTCGTGCCGGAAGGCCGGGCCACCTCAACCCTTGAGGCTCTCGGCGACAATTCGCTGGGCTGGGCGGAGACCGGTGGAGACATATCGCTCTACGACCCCGCCTTTGCAAACGTCTACGATCCCATGCGCTTCCGCCTCACCACCATCGCGGGCTACACCTACATCATCAGCGCCGAAACCGGCGTCGAGAGCATCACCGACGCCAACCACAACACCCTCACCATCGACCGGAACGAGGTCAAGCACTCCTCCGGCCGTCGCGTCAGCCTCGCCCGCGACGAACTCGGCCGGATCACCCGCATCACCTACCCCGATGGGAATGACCCCGATGGAAACAACGTCCTCGGCTACCAGTATGACGCCTATGGCGACCTGGTGGCCTTCACCGACCAGGCCGGCCGCGTCACCCGCTACCTCTACAACGCCACCCATGACCTGATCGAGATCATCGGGCCGTCGGGTCGGGCGGTACGGAACGAGTACGACGCCAGCGGGCGCTTGATCGCCAGCGCCGATCCGAACGGCGACCGCATGGAGTACGAATACGACGCCACCGGCCAGACGATGGCGGTCTCCGATGCCCTCCGCCGGCAGACGACCTACCGGTACGACGAGCGGGGCCATATTACCTCCCTCACCAACCCTCTCGGCCAGACCCTGACCTACACCTACGACGCCCAGGGCAACCGCCTTTCCGAGACCGACCCTAACGGCCATACCACCTCCTATACCTACGATGCCCAGGGCAACATGCTCTCGGTCAGCCTCCCGACCGGCGGCACCTACACCGGCACCTACCTGGCCGCCGGCTTGCCCGCCACCAGCACGGACCCGTTCGGCAATACCACCTCGGTCACCTACGACGGGGTCGGCAATATGGCCTCCGTCACCGATGCGCTCGGGAACACCCGCAGTTGGACCTACGACGCCCAGGGTAACCCCACCACTTTCCGCGACCCTCTCGGCAACACGACCCGATTCGAATACAACCCCTTCGGGGACTTGACGAAGGTCACCGACGTCCTCGGACACAGCGTCGATCTTGCTTACGATGCCAACGGCAACCAGACCGCCGTCACCACCACACGGACCCGAGCCGACGGGACCCAGGAAATCCTCGTCAGTACCCGCGAGTACGACCCCCTCAACCGGGTGGTGGCGGCCACCGATCGCGAGGGGAACTACTACGCTTACTCCTACACGGAGGGCGGCCAGATCCGGAGCACGGTCGGACCCACCGGCGAGGTACTCTGTACCTTCGACTACGGGCAGGGCCAGAACGTCACGGGCACCTTCCCCGGTGGGGTCACCTTCGCCTCGAAACTCTCGCCCCTCGGCCAGCCCGAGTATCGCCTCAACGCGGCAGGCGGAAAAACCTCTTTCACCTACGATGCCGCCGGCCAGTTGTTGAGCATCCAAACCCCGGATGGCGCTCGCGCCCAGGCCGTTTACGACCCCACCGGCAACCGTTCCTCCGTCACCAATCCCGCCGGCGCGGAGTACCGCTTCACCTACAGCGAGGCGAACGAGTTGGCCAGCACCCGCGACCCACTGGGCAACCGCGTCCAGTACGGCTACGACGAGGCCCTCCGCCTGACCCAGATCACCGACCCCATGGGCTCCGAGTTCAAGCGCACCCTCGACCCCCTGGGACGAGTGACCCGCAGCCTCTTCCCGGATGGAACCGACCAACGGATGACCTACGATGCGGGCGGGCGGCTGACCTCGCAGACCGACCAGGCCGGACGCATCACCCGCTGCGAGTACGACGCCGTTGGCCGCCTGACCCGGATGACCGACCCCCTGAGCGGCGTCACCACCTACGCCTACGATGAGACGGGCAACCTCGTGGCGGTCACCGACGCCCGCGACAAGACCACTAGAATGGCCTACAGCAGCAGCGGTCGGCGCACCCGGTATACCCTGCCGGATGGGACCTCGCGACAGTGGACCTACGACGCCAATGGCAAGCTGACCACCTTTACCGATTACGCGGGTCGCACCCGCACCTACACCTACGGCCCTGACGGTCGTCTCGCCGCGGTCACCTACGCCGACGGCAGCCAGGAGACCTATACCTACACCGCCCTCGCCAAGGTCGCTAGCTTCACCGATGTCAACGGCACCTGCACCTACCAGTATGACGCCCGCGGACGACTCACTCGTGAGGTTCTTCCGAGCGGGCAGGCCGTCGACTACCAGTACGGCATCGACGGCGCTTTGCTCGCGGTCACCAGCGCCGGCGGCGCCACTCGGTACGCCTGCGACGACGCCGGCCGCTTGACTACGGTAACCGCCCCCGACGGTGGCGTTACCTCCTATACCTACAACGCCGCCGGCAGCGTCACTCATATTGACTACCCGAACGGCGTCTACGGCACCGCCCAGTACGACTCCATGCAGCGGCTCACCCGGCTCCAGTACCAGCGCGCCGACAACACCCTCCTCTCCAGCTACCAGTACAGCCGCGACGCCGTGGGCAAGGTCACCCGCATCACCGAGGCGGACGGACGCCAGGTCGACTACCAGTACGACGCCTTGGACCGCCTCACCCGGGAGACGATCACCCCCGCCGCTGGCCCCGTGCAGACGGTCTCCTACACCTACGATGCGGTGGGCAACCGCTTGACCCGGACCGATGCAGCCGGCACCCTTACCTACGCCTATGACGACAACTACCGCCTCCTGACCGATGGCCTGCGAACCTACTCCTACGACGCCAACGGCAACCTCACCGCCAGCGCCGACGGCGCCGACAACCACTCCGCCTTCACCTACAACGAGGGCAACCGCCTGGTACGCGCCGAAATCACCCGCGCCGGACACACCGATACCATCGAGCACCGCTACAGTCGCGACCGGCGCCTCCGCACCACCGTCAACGGCACCGAGGTCACCCTCTACGTGCCAGACGTCAGCGGCGGCGTCCCGCGCGTCTTGCTTGAAACCGACGCCGCTGGCACCCCCCTGGCTCAGTACGTCTACGGGCATCAGCCCATCAGCCGCTCCGCCGGGGGAAACACCGCCTACCTCCACCCCGACGCCGGCCTCTCCGTCCGCCAGTTGACCAACGCGGCCGGGCAGGTTACCGATAGCTACACCTTCGACGCCTTCGGTCAACCCCTCACTGCGGCCGGCGCCAACGACAACCCGTGCCGCTACGCCGGGGGACGGGTGCAGCCCGAGTCCGGCCTCTACGAGTTCGGCCGCCGCTGGTACGACCCCCAGAGCGGACGCTTCCTCAGCCGCGACCCGCTGCCGGGTAAGCCGGAACAGCCCGCGAGCTACAACCCCTACGCCTATGCCGCCAACAGCCCGACCAACCTGGTCGATCCCTCCGGGCTGGAGTTCACCCTGCCCTCGCTGAGCACCACCTGCGCCATCATCGGCACCCTGGCGGCCGTCAACTTCCTCGCGATCGTCACGGACCTCCACCCCTTCGCCATCGGCTCTCAGTTCGATGGCATCAACGACAACGGCCGTACCGACGGCCACAACCTGGTCGAACCCGAGTTCGCCGGGGACTGGGTCCAGATGTCCAGCAGCATGTCGGCCAGTGTCGGAGGACGCACCATCGGCTCGCAAATGGTGGTCTCGATGGCCCTCGGAACGTCCCGCAAAGTGGCCGTGCGCCACGAGGTCTTCGCCTTTGGCGTCAACATGCGCAAGATGGGAGAGTTCGACGACGCTTTTACCGCCATGATGTCCATGTCGGACTTCATGAACGCAACCATGCTCCTGGCCGGCGGTGACGCCTCACCCCCCACGGGTTTCTGGTCGGCCGACGCCCTGAACCTCGAAATGTGGATCGGCTTCCTCAGTTCGTTCGCCCTGCAATCGCAATTGTACGACTTCAATACCGACGTCGGCCTCAGCGTTGGCCTGGGCCTAGCCAGGGTGTGGGGGGCCACCGACTCCGGTAAGCTCGATGGCCTCAGCCTCGGCGGTAGTATCGGTGGTTCCTTCTCCGGCGGGGCCTTGAGCGCGGGCGGCGAAGTCTCCCTCTCGTTCGGCATGAACACCGACCGCGCCAGCGTCCTCAGCGGTAACTTCTGGAATGGCTCCACCGCCCTCGGCTTCGCCGCCTCGGCCGGTGTTTCCATTCCCTCCACCACCTCCGTCGGACCGCCGGTCGACTGGTCCCTTAACTTCATCATGAGCCTGGCGTTCCGCTCAGACCGTTTCAGTCGCCAATGAGATTCTGCCCACACCCTGACTCCGGCCGCGGGGCCGGCGTCGGACCGCAGCCGTCGGCAGGACGGCTCATAGTGAGATGCTGAGCAAGGAGTGACCACCCGATGTACCTTGGGCTGAACCGAATCCGACACTTCTGCTGGGACGTCCTGCGTGCCGTCGCCGTGGTGACGGTCCTTGGGGCTGCCCTGACGCCCCTGCGGGCTCATGCCAACGGCGTCCCCTTTGGCTCCGCCGATGGCGGCTTCGAGAGCGGCTTCACCGGCATGACCACTACCGGCGGGGCCCGCATCGTGACCCGCCTCGGCGTCCTCACCCCACCCCAAGGCGCAAAGGCGGCGTTGCTCGGCACCGCCCCCGACGCTGGCAGCGAACCCAGCGACGCCACCCTCGCCACCGTGGTCTTCCCCGGCGTTGCCATCCCCACGGGTGCCTCCCAACTGCGCTTCCAGGCCGCCTTCCTGACCGACGAGCCCACCCCCAGTCGGACCAACGACCGCCTCGCCGTCATCCTGCGCAACCAGACCACCCTCGCCGAAACCACCCTTCGTGTCCTCGACACCTACCACCCGTACTACCCAGCCCCCTGGACCGACTACGCCGAGATGACAGGCTGGCAGGGGATCGTGGTGGACCTGTCCGCACTGACCGGCAGCCCTGACCTCTTCGCGGTCGAGTTCCGCCTCACCGACGTCGGCGATGGCCGACGCAACTCTGCGGCATTGCTCGATGACGTACGCCTCGTCGCCAGCGGCCTGCCCGTCGCCGACGCCGGCTTCGACGTCGCCGACATCGCGGTCGGCGGCACCCTCGCGGTCAACGGCCTGGGCTCCAGCGACGACGGCACCCTGGTCGAGTACCGCTGGGACTTCGGCGACGGCACCAGTGCCAGCGGGCCCGTCGGCACCCATGCCTATCCGCGCAGCGGCATCTTCCAGGGCACCCTCACCGTCACCGACAACGACGGTAACCGCGACAGCGATCTGTTCACCGTCGTGGTCGGCGGGGAGAACCACGCGCCGGTGATTACCTCCGAGGCGGTGGTTGAGGCCGTCGAACTCCGCGCCTACCGTTACGATGTCGACGCCAGCGACGCCGAGTCCACCTTCGGCGACACGGTCAGATTCAGCCTTGATTCCGCTCCCGCCGAGATGAGCATCGACGCCGCCAGCGGGGTCATCTCCTGGCGCCCAACCGCACTCACGGCGCGCCGCAACCCTGTGACCGTGCGGGCCACCGACAGCCGCGGCCTCAGTACCACGCAGAGCTTCAGCGTCACCGTGGTCGAGCCCACCCCGTTCATGGTCGTGACCGACGACAGCGGCTACGTCTACGTGGCGGATAGCCTGGGCGATGGCACCTGGGCTAACTGGCGCTATGTGGGCTTCGTCGGTGGCAACCCCCGGGCTGCCGCTATCGCCGACTTCACCGGCGACGGCGCCCTCGACTTCGTCACCGGCAGCGTCTACAGCGGCTCCACCCTCACCCTCCTCCTCTTTGTCAACGACGGCGCCAACAACTTCCGTAACGCCGGGCCGGTGTTGACCCTCAACAACGTGAGCTGGCCCTACGGCATGGCCGAGGGTGACTTCGACCGCGATGGCAATACCGATATCGCAATTTCAGGCGAAAGCGCCTACATGGCCCTTGCCTTTGGCAACGGCCGCGGCGGCTTCACCTCCCGTATCACCAACACCGGCCGCGGCAACGGGCGCGGTCTCGACGCCGCCGATGTCGACCACGACGGCGACCTCGACCTGGTCCGCGGCAGCACCGACGGCAAGCTCTACCTGTGGCGGAACGACGGCAATGGCGTCTTCACCGAGACCACCCTGATCGGCAGCCGGCGTGACCCCTACGCTGTGGTGCTTGGCGACTTCAACAGCGACGGCAATCCCGACGTCATTGCCGCTGATGCCGACTCCGGCGACCCCAACTTCTACGCCGGGCGCGGGGATGGCACCTTCGCGACTCCTACCTACGTGCCCTCGCTGGACTTCAACAACTACGGCAGCTATGACAACTACGACTTCAACGGCGACGGCAACGACGACATCATCGCCGTAACCTATACCAGTCGCCAGGTCTACTACTACGCCGGCAACGGCGATGGTACCTTCCGCGGCGCCGTCCGCATCAATACCGCCAACACCAACAGCAACTGCCTTGGCGTGGCTGCCCCCTCGGGTCCGCCGCCCGCCGGCGCTCCCCTGGCGGTGATCGACCCCAACCCGGCCTTCGGCGCCCCGGGGGCAAACATCAGCTTCTCCGCGGTCCGGTCGGTCCTCCCGGTCGGCGGCGCCTGGTGGAGCCCTGCCTGGGCCAAGCGCCAGGCGCTACTGGTCAACAACCAGGCACGGCCGGCACAGCAGGACGTGCAGGTTCGCCTGCAGGTGCCCTACGCTACGGGCATGGCCACCGATTTCAGCGACCTGCGTTTCGCCGACCAGGCCGGCAACCCGGTCGATTACTGGGTGGAGAGCCAGACCGACGGCAGCGAAGCCTTCGTCTGGTTGCGCTTGCCGGCCCTGGCGGCCGACAGCACCAGCGTCTTCTTCCTCTACTACAACAGCCCAGGCGCGGTCTCAGAGAGTGACTCAGTCGCGGTCTTTGACGAGGCCGGACGCTCCACCGGCGCGGACGGCGCGCTCGACGTCACCGCAACCGATACGACGGTAAACGCCTGCACCTGGCTGACGACGAACCTCGCTGCCGGCACGCTGTCGCTCCCCGTTGCCAACGGGTCGGCCTTTGCCAATGGCGACACCGTGTTGGTGATCCAGATGCAGAACGGCACCGATGGCCAGGTCGGCTTCCACGAGTACGCCACCGTTGCCGCGGGAGGCGGAACGAACCTTTTGACCCTGTCTGCGGGGCTGACCAACACCTATCGGTCCACGCTCTTCGACGCCGCCGAAGCCCAGGTGGCGCAGGTGGTGCGCGTGCCCAACTACACCAGCGTTACGGTGCGCGCCAATGCGTCGCTGACGGCCCCGGCGTGGGACGGCAAGTGCGGCGGTATTCTGGTCTTCTTCGCGGCCGGCACGGTCACCGTCGAGCCCAACGGCCTCATCCATGCCGACGCCCGCGGTTTCCGCGGGACCGACCCTCGGACCTCGCTGTATCGCTACGCCACCGGGCAGCAGGGCGAGTCCGCTTTGGGGCGCGGCACCCAATCGTTCGCCGCCAACGGCAGCGGCGGCGGCGGCGGCCAAGGCCGCGGCACCAGTGGTACTGACACCGCCGGTGGCGGCGGTGGCGGCTATGGCACGACGGGCGGCACGGCGGGCGGCTACAGCA
>CAIZKT010000301.1:0-9737 GCA_903933565.1 uncultured Victivallales bacterium
CTGGAGCCGGCGGTCCGCACCGGCTCTGCCGGGGCTTCCGCCGTATATGGGGATACCGCGAACCTGCCCGCAACGGGCTTGGCATCGCGGGCTCCAGGGGGGCAAGCGGGGCCGACTCCCGGCCTGGGCCTGCCGGGGCTTCCTTCCTGAGGCCCTGCCAGAGCCTAGGGCCGCACCAGGAGGCTCGGGTCGTAGTCCGGCGGGGCTTCGTACCCCAGGAGATTGAGACAGGTTGCCGCCAGGCTGCTGATGCCCAGGCCCGGCCGGAGTTCCCGAGCGTACTCTTCGGCCCAGCTCGGATCGAAGAGCAGGCACGGCACCGGGTTCAGCGAGTGCGCCGTCTTGACCTTCGCAATGCCATTCTCGATCTTCACCGCGCCGGTCTTTTTCTCATGCTCGTACATGTCGTCGGCGTTGCCGTGGTCCGCGCTGACCAGCAGGATGCCGCCCGCCGCCGCGACCGCTTGGCGCAGGCGCCCCAGGCAGAGGTCGACCGTCTCCACCGCGATCTCGACCGCCTGGTAGACGCCGGTATGGCCGACCATATCGCCGTTGGGGAAGTTCAGACGGATGAAGTCGAACTGGCCGGAGGCGATCGCCTCGAGCACCTTGTCGGTGATCTCGGCGGCCTTCATCCAGGGGCGTTGTTCGAAGGGCAGAACGTCGGAGAGGATCTCGACGTACTTCTCCAGCTTCGCGTCGAGGTAGCCGGAGTTGTTGCCATTGTAGAAGTAGGTAACATGGCCGTACTTCTGCGTCTCGCTGATCGCCATGGAGCGCACGCCCGTGGCGCAGAGGTACTGGCCGACGGTGCGGTCGATCGAGGGCGGTTCCACCAGGTAGCGCCGCGGCACATGCTGGTCGCCGTCGTACTCCATCATCCCGGCGTACACCACCTGCGGGCGCCGACCACGCTCAAGCGTCGCCAGCGTCTCCTGCTCGAAGGCGGCCGTGATCTCGATGGCCCGGTCGCCGCGGAAGTTGAAGAACACGACCGCATCCCCGTCTTCGATCCGGCCGACGGGCTGGCCATCCGCGGCGATAACAAAAGGCGGCAGATCCTGGTCGATGGCATGGGTTTCGGCCCGCAGGGTCTCGATCGCCTGCCGGGCCGAGGCAAAGGTGCGGCCCTGGCCATGCACGTGCGTGTCCCAACCGCGCTGCACCATGCTCCAGTTGGCCTGGTAGCGGTCCATGGTGATGCACATGCGACCACCGCCGGAGGCGATGCGCGCGTCGAACTGCCCACCCCGGTTGAGTTCCGCCAGGAAGCTCTCAAAAGGGTCGACGTACTCCAGGGCGCTGGTCTCGCCGACGTCGCGACCATCGAGCAGGATATGGACCCGCACCCGGCGCACCCCCTCCGCCTTGGCGCGGACGATCATGGCCTTCAGATGGTCCAAGTGGCTATGCACATTGCCATCGGAGAAGAGGCCAAGGAAGTGCAGCGTGGACTGCTTCTCGACGCAGTTGCCGCGCACCTCCTGCCAGGCCTTCCCCCCGAACATCGCGCCGCTCGCGATGGAGCGGTTCACCAGCATCGCGCCCTGCGCAAACACCCGGCCGGCGCCGATGGCGTTGTGTCCGACCTCGCTATTGCCCATATCTTCGTCGGAAGGCAGCCCCACCGCCTTGCCGTGCGCCTGCAGACGCACATTCGGGCAGTTGGCATGCAGCCAGTCCAGCGTCGGGGTCAGCGCCGAGCGCACCGCATCGCCCTCCGCGTAGGCGCCATAGCCGACCCCGTCCATGATCACCAGCACCAGCGGCCCGCGCCGCGCCTTGAACCACGTGGCTTTCGCCAGCTTCTCAACCATGGCAACTCCTTAGCTGATCATCTCCAGGGCCATCTTCCCTTCTTTAGGATGGACATCGCGCACCCGGACGCGAACCCGCTGGCCCACCTGCACCGAGCCGATGGTAAAGAGCACCCCGCGCTCGAAGACGCCATCGAGTTCAGCCAGGACGAAGCGGCCGTCGCGGTTGACCACCACCGCCTCGAGGTCTTCGCCCATCTTCTGTTGCCGGACGTACTCCAGCAGCCAGTGTCGGCGCGCCTCGCGCTCCAGGGTGCGGTTCTGCTGGCTCATGCGCTCCACCGCGCCGAGGACCTCCAGCAACTCCACCTGCGAATAGGGAAAGGGGCGGCGCTCGACGTGGGCGTCCAATTGCCGTGCCAACACCAGGTCGGCGTAGCGCCGGATCGGCGAACTGATCTGGGTGTAGAGCTCCAGCCCCAGGCCAGCATGACGCTGTGGAATCGTGCTCAGCCGCGTCCGTTTGAGCTTGCGCACCTGGCGCTCGAAGTCGACCGGGTCATAGCGGGTCATGCTCTGCACTGGCTCGGAGGGCGGATCCTGCACCCGGTAGATCACCGGCACATCGTGGCGCAAGGCATATTCGGCCGTGAGCCGATTCGCCAACACCATCATCTCGCTGACCACGCGGCGGGAAGGCGAGTTGGGGTCCAGTACCTTCACCGTGATCCGGCCCGCAACCACATGGATGCTGGGCTCGGGCTTGGATAGGATGAAGCCGCCCGCCGCGACCCGCCCCGCCGCCAGCGTCTCGCTGATCTGCAGCAGCCGCGTCAAGGCCTCGCCCAGCGTGCCCTGCGGCGCCGCCAGCAGAGCATCGGCCTGGTCGTAGCTCAGACGCCGGGTCACCCGAATCTGGGCCCCGGAAAACTGCCAGTCCTCGATGGCGCCGTCAGCGCCAAAGGTGACCCGGAAACTCAGGGTGGCGCGCAGCTTGCCCTCGCTGAGGCTGGCCAGGTCGCAACTGAGACGATCGGGAAACATCATCACCGTGGTCGTCGGCAGGTACAGCGACAGCGGTCGCTCCATGGCGACGCGGTCCAGAACATCATCCTTGGCCACAAAATGGGCGGGGTCCGCGATGTGTATGCCCACGATGGTGCGCTCACCGTGACGATCCACCGAGACGGCGTCGTCCACCTCGCGCGTCTCGTCGTCGTCGATGCTGAAGCTCTCGATCGAGGAGTAGTCGGTCCGGGCGCTGTCGGCGGCATAGGGCGCCAGGCTCCCGGCGTACTCCAGCACCGCGGCAGAGAAGCCGGCGTGAATGCCGTTGACCAGCAGAAAGGGGTCCGCATCGGCGGGTAGGTTACCGGTCCGGGTCACCAGCTCGAGAGCGACGTCGCGGGCGGTGCGTCGGCTGCCGGCCACCTCGGACAGCGTGTTGACCGCGTCACAGTTGTGTCCGACCAGCAGGTAGTCGCGGGCCTGGCGGACAAAGTCCTGCATCTCGGCCGGCACGGTCAGCGTTCCCCGGTCCTGGCTGGCGAGCTGGGCCCGGACCCACGCCTGGGAATGATCCCGCAGTTGCGCCCGGTCGGCCCGTTTCCGCCGCAACGCCTCCACCTCGGCCGCTTCGGCGCGCGTACGGACGCTGAACTCCAAGCCTTTGCGGCGGAAGCGGACCGGGTCAGCCGCCAGACAGCGGGCCAGGGCCGAGAGATGCAGGGGTTCGACATCGCCGAAGTACTCTCGACTCATGGCGCTGATGGCGATCGGGCCGGGGTGGTCCTGCAGGCTCTCCCAAAGCAGCTCCAGATCGACCTCGGCCATGCTCGCCTGTATGCGGGCAGCCAGAGCCTGCAGCGCCCGGGAAGGGTCGGCGCCAGCCACGCCATGCACGGCGACAACCTGGCGCTCCGTGGCGCGGTCGTTGCGGCCGCCCTCAAGCTGGACCTGCAGCTTGTCGTGCGTCTGGCGGAGAACGACGGCGAGGACCATCTCGGTACTGCCGAGAAAATCGATGATGCGGTTCTCTAGTTCCATTACGGCTCGTAGTAGGTGTAGCCGCGCAGGCCATTCTGGTAGGCGTCCAGGATTTCCCGCCGGTCCCGCGGGGAGATCAATCCTGAACGAACCGCCCGTTCGGCCTTCTGGCGCACCAAGTCCGCCATCACCTTCGGATCATATTCCACATAGGCCAGCACATCGGCCACGCTGTCGCCCTCAATCTCGCGGGTGTACTCGACCTCGCCATCACCAATGCAGCGCACCGTAATCACGTTGGTATCGCCCAGCAGGTTATGCAGGTCCCCCAGCGTCTCCTGGTAAGCGCCCACCAGGAAGGCGCCCAGAATGTAGTCGTCCCCCGGCTTCAGCGCGTGCAGCGGCAGGCTACCCTTGACGTCGTGCAGATCGATGAAACGGTCAATCTTCCCATCGCAGTCGCAGGTGATGTCCGAGAGGATGGCCTGTCGCGTCGGCCGTTCGCCGAGACGGTGAATCGGCATGATCGGGAACAACTGGTCGATAGCCCAGGCGTCGGGCAGACTCTGGAACACACTGAAGTTGGCGTAATAGATGTCGGTCAGGGCGTCCGCTAGTCCGGTCAGCTCCTCGGGTACATAGCGGCGGTTGGGAACCGTCTCGCCAATCTCCGACAACACCGTCCAGAAGATCTGCTCGGCCACCGCCCGCTGGCGCAGGGAGATGCCACCGTGCTCGAAGCGTGCCCGCACCTCGTCCCGGTAGTAGAGCAGGTCGTGCAGGCACTCCTGGGCATTCTTCACGGTCAGATCGTCCCGCACCTGAAGCATGTTCTGCACTAGTTCATGGCTCTCGCGATCGGCTTTGACGGACGCCATATCAAGAGCGAACTGATTGGTATCCAAGATGTTGAATAGCAGCACCGAGTAATAGGCCACCAGGGCCCGCCCGGACTCGCTGATCAGCGTCGGGTGCGGCACCCCGGCCTCATCACAGACCGTCATCACGACCTCGACCAGATCGGAGCAGTACTCGCTGATGGTGTAGTTGCGACTGCTGCCGAAATTGGTGTGCGAGCCGTCATAGTCCACAGCCAGCCCCCCGCCCACGTCCAGCAGGCCCATGGGCGCGCCCTCCTGCACCAGTCCCGTGTAGACGCGACAGGCTTCGGCCACCCCACGGCGGATGTCGCGGATGTTGGGCAACTGCGAACCGAGGTGGTAGTGCAGCAACTGCAGGCAGTCCAGCATTTCGGCCTGCCGCAGTTGGTCCACCACCTCGATGACCTGTGCCGCATTCAGGCCGAACACACTGCGATCCCCACCGGAGTCATTCCAGTGCCCGCTGGCGCGGGTGCTCGGCTTCATGCGTACCCCAATGCAGGGGCGTACCCCCAGGATCTGAGCGCGGCGCAGGATCAGCGGCAGCTCGCTGGGCATCTCCAGCACCAGCACCGTGTTGATGCCCATCTTCTGACCGAACAAGGCAAGATCGATGAACTCTTCGTCCTTGTAACCATTGCACACCAGATAGGCCTGAGCATCGTCCAGGTAGGCCAGGGCGGCAATCAACTCCGCCTTGCTGCCCGCTTCCAGCCCATGGTGGTAACGCTTGCCAAAGTGCGTGATCTCCTCGATCACCTGCTGCTGCTGGTTGACTTTGATGGGGTAGACGCCCCGGTACTCGCCCTTGTAACCAGCCTCTTTCATGGCGCTCTTGAACTCGTTGTTCAGCATAGCGATACGTGAATCGAGGATATCTCCGAAACGGAGCAGCAACGGCAACCCCAGGCCGCGTGCCTTCAAGCCCGCCGCCACGCCCATGAGGCTGATCGTGCAGGAGCCCTCCTCACCCTGGAGAGTGACGACTACCTCCCCCTCGTCGTTGACCGCGAAGTAGCCGGCTCCCCACTCCCGGATGCCATAGAGATCGGCGGAGCGCTCGCTGGTCCAACGCTCGATGGAGGACGTCTTGGTTGGCACGTGCGTTCTAGCGCTCCCTGATGCGGCGTGACTCAGATTTTTTTCTCACGCCGCTTCCAGCCGCCTGGGGCAGCTCGGCGCCGCCGCCCTCCGTCCTCACTCCACTCCTCGCCATCCTCCCCAGCGACCTCTTCATCCAGCTCTGCGTCGTCTTCCGCAATCACGTCCTCTTCGTCATCCCATTCGCCGCCGCCATCCTCATCCGTCTCGACATCGATCGGGGCGAAATCCGCCACCACAAACACCTCGTTGCCATACTCGTCCACGCCGAGCATCCCGTGCGCCTCAATCTCTTCATCCATGAGCTTCGTCAGGCGCTTCACCATCGAGCGGGCGTTGACCAGATACTCGGCCTCGTCCTGCGCATAGATGGTGACCGCCGTGACCTCGTCGCGCATGTCCCATTCCGAAGGCGCCACCACACCCCGCACCGTGATCAGGTCCCCGGACTTTTCGCTGTCCGCCGTTTTCTCGGCGCCGGGGGCGCTGACGCTGCTTTTCGGCTTCTCGGCGGCCGCGGCTTTGGCACTGCTCTTCGGCTTCTCGGCGGCCGCGGCTTTGGCGCTGCTCTTCGGCTTCTCGGCGGCCGCGGCTTTGGCGCTGCTCTTCGGCTTCTCGGCGGCCGCAGCTTTGGCGCTGCTCTTCGGCTTCTCGCTGTCCTTCAACGTCTCGCTGTCCTTGGCCTTGCGCTGCATTCCCAGATGCCTCCTCTGTACATCGACCCACCCGAACCCAGGGAGCCGCTAACTCACCCCGTCTCCTGACCGTCACGTCCCGCCGTCCGCACCGGCCTGCCGAAGCAGGCGCTTCGATCCGACGCAAGCAGAACCGCGGCCACCCTATTTCCGCACGCGAAGGGGCGGTCGCTGCATCAGACCCACACGGAGCCATGGGGTTCCGCTAAACTCTACCGGCGGCGCCGCACCTTCGGCCGGAAACCCGGCGCCGAGAACGCGGCACTGATCTGCCGCCTCATACCGTCCGCCCCTGGCCGCTTTAGCAAGGCCAGCGCGGGGCGTGCGCAAAGATACCGCACCTTCACGCGTTTCCAACCGTATCCAGAACCGCGGCGACTTCAGCGAGAAAAATGGCGTCGGAAAAACGTCCGGGCACCGCCTCGTGCCAGCCTCGAACCATCGGGCCGCCGTTGATCTGCACAAAGGGAATCGCGCTGCGGCGAGTTTGCTGCTGCAGCCGCACCGCGGCCGCGGGGTCGACCTCGATATCGACCTCGGTGAAAGCCACCTGATGATCCGCCAGGATGCGCTTGAGGCGATGGCAGTCAGGGCACCATGCCGTCGTGTAGACCAGAAGCTGCTGCCGACCGAGGTCCTGCCAGGTCATGGGTTTTCTTCCTCAGGTGAAGCGGAACAACCTGCCCGTACGGGCGGATTCGTAGATGCCCAGAATCAGTTCCACCGCCCGGCGGGCCTCACGACCACACACCATGGGGGCGCCGCCCGTAAGGATGGCCCGGGTGAGGTCCTCGACCTGCTCCCGGTGACCGTCCGCCGAGATGGCCGCCGGGTCGGCGGCGCCGCTGAGGTTGCCGTGTCGTTCGGACATCTCCGCCGCCGCCGTCATGTAGTGCGTTTCGCTCTCGGGTATGCACCAGCGTTCCAGGCGCTCGTCGAGAAGCACCACGGAGCCCTTCGAGCCGCAGAGCTCGAGCCGACGCGGAAAACCAGGCGCAACCCCGGTCGTAACCGCAATCGTCGCCAAGGCCCCATTCCGGAAACGCACGGCCGCCACCGCCGTGTCCTCAACCTCGATGCGCTCGTGGGCCAGGGTGTCAGCATAGGCCATGACCGACTCGGGCGCGCCCAGAAAATGGAGCAGTAAGTCGACGATGTGAATGCTCTGATTCATGAGCGCGCCGCCGCCGTCGAGTTCCCAGGTGCCGCGCCAGGGCGAGCTGTCGTAGTACTCCTGCGTCCGATACCACGGCACCTGCACATTGGCCAGCAGCAATCGGCCGAGCCGATCTTCATCGAGGGCCTGCCGCAAACGCTTGACCGCGCCCACCGTGCGGGCCTGGAAGACACAGGCCAGGAGAACCCCGCCGCGCTCGCAGGCCTGGATGATCCGATCCACCCGCTCCAGAGTCACCTCCAACGGCTTCTCGCAGAGCAGGTGCTTCCCAGCCAACGCCGCGGGCACCGCGACGTCGGCCCGCGCCCCGCTCGGCGTCGCCAGCGTCACCGCATCCAGGTCCGACCGAGCCAGGAAGGCCCCCAGGTCGGCGTCCCAGGGCACCTGGAACTCGCGGGCGAAGGCAGCCGCCCGTTCCGGGACGCTGTCATGGACCGCGACCAGCACCGAATCCGTGGCCGCCCGGATGGCCTGGGCATGCACCCGGGCAATCATGCCGGTGCCGATGATGCCATAGCGCACCGGCCGCCCGGCGGACACGATCATGGATGCCTTCCGCTCGGCTCTCATACCAGGGCTGACGCCTGCAAGGCGACCTTGCGATAGGCCGCCGCGTAGTCCTCGATCACGGCGGGGCGGTCATGCTTGAACCACGGCACGCCCACGATGGTCTGGGCCGAGCCCTCTGACACCGGCAACGTTCCCGGGCCCTGGCGCACATCGCGCTCCGTCCAGGAGACCACGGTCGGCTTGCCCGTGCCGAACAGGTCGGCGTAGTGGAAAGCGTTATGCGTGTGCAGCGGGTAGTTGGCCCCCGGCGAGGCAAACGCGACGCCCTCGGCGCGGACCGCCTCGGCGTACTTGGCGCACGACAGCCCGCCCAGCTCCGCGGCCCGGTACAGCCCCCGGGCGAAGTACCAGCCACCCATGCTGGAACCGGAGCCCTTGGGCGGCCGGTGCGCCTTGATCCCGGGAACCCCCTCAAGCAGGTCCCAGAAGCGGTTCATGGCACGCTGAATCTCCTCGATGCGGGCGGGATAGTGCCGCAACTGCACCCGTCCCATCGCCGAGGAAAGCTGGTGCATGCGGTGTTTGAAGCCACCCAGCGGCACCCCGGAGAACTGCCGCAGCGAGGCGTCCGTAATCTGCTGGTCGGGCGGGTTGTAGGTGCTCGGCGCCCCGGTGCGCTCGTAATGCCCGTAGGCGATGCAGCGCTCGTACAACTCCCGCTGGTTCGTCACCATCATGCCGGCCTCGCCGACGGCCAGACTCTTGCCCGACATCAACGACATCGCGCCGATGTCGCCGATCGTGCCGCACAAGCGGCCCTTGTACAGGCTGCCCTGCGCATGCGAAACATCCTCGATCACCTTCACGCCCCGCCGCCGGGCAATCTCCATGATGGGATCAAGGTCGGCCGGATAGCCGGCGTAGTGGACCACCACAATCGCCTTGGTGCGCCGACCAATCCGGTGCTCAACGTCCGCCGGATCCAGGCACAACGAGTGCGGCTCTACGTCCGCAAAGTTCACCGCAGCTCCCAGCGAAAGCGCCGGCGCCGCGCTCGCCCAATAGGTCAGACTCGGACAGATGATCTCGTCCCCCGCCCCCACCCCGCAGGCCCACATGGCCGCCCGCAAGCTCTCCGTGCCGTTGGGGTAGCCCAGCGCGTGCGTCGTGCCCATCCAAGCCGCAAACTCCCGCTCGAACTCCTTGGTCACCTCGGTGCCACTCATCCCCCCGCGCCGCAGCACCCCCAGCACCGCCTCCTCGTCTTCAGCCGTCACAATCGGCCAGCGAAAGACGTCGCCCGGATCCGCGCTGACCGCCTTCGGCCCGCCCAGCAACGCCAGCTTCTGCCCGCAGCTCTCGTCCATGCGCATCGGTCCGCTCCTTGTTGAAGCCTCTACTACCTACAGCGCTCGTCACCGCCTGAAAGCCTCATCCCTTTATGTCCTGCCCCCAGGCCGGAGTCTCGGATGAACCCCGACCCCCGGCTCCTGCGCTCTCCCTTCCCTAGCACCTACCCTGCCAACTCCGCAAAAGCCAGGCCGACAGCTTCTGCGAGAACCGCAGAGGGTCGAATGACCAATGAGGCTCTTGCAGAACCCCGCGTCTGGCCCTGGAGCCCGCGATGCCA
>CAIZKT010000302.1:0-7502 GCA_903933565.1 uncultured Victivallales bacterium
CGGAGCCGCCGCGGTCTTGCCAACCGTGGCGGCGGTGGTCGCCGCCGCGGTCAGCTTCTGGTCGGCAACCGCATCGGCGGCCGCCGCGCGCTTGGCCACCTGCTCCTCGATCATACGGACCAGCTTCTTGTAGGGTGAAAAGAAGGCCTGCCGAATGCTGATCGGGTTCTCGATGATCTTGGTGATGGTCGCATCCCAGTCCCGTCCCTTGCGATCGTAGAAGAGGCCGTTGCGGCCCAGCATGAGTTGATCGGAATCGCCGCCGGTGAAGGCCGCGGCGATCGTCATCTTCTCGCCGCTTCCCGGGCGGGCGCAATCGCAGTAGGCCAGGTAGGTCTTGGCCAGGCCAGCCAAGGCGGCATGCTTCCCCGCATCGTCAACCCGAACGCAGAGGTCGCAGGCCCGGCCGTCCAGGTACAGCGTGCCAACCTGAAACACGGCCTTGGCCCGACGCAGGTAGAAATCGCGGAAGGAGACGAAGTTGTTGAGCAGAGCACAAAGGTCACGGGCGAACCGCAGGAGCTTCTCGACCTCGCCGATGGCGTTCGCCTCGGGCTCGTAACGCTTGTCCTCCGCAATCAGGTCGCTGATGACCGCCCTGAACGAGCCGCCCAGGATGTCGCGGACTCGCACCAGGCCGAGTTTCTCGACCGCCACGCCCGCCTTTGTCCCCTGCCAGGCGGCGTAGGGCGCCAGTTTGGCACCGCAAACCTCCCAGTCGGCCACCGTCAGACGGGTGCGCTCACCGAGAATGGGGATCACCACCTGCGCCACAAACCGCTCGAGAGCCCCGGCCCAGGCCGGGTTGATGCCCTCAACCAAGGGCAGAGGCCTGCCCGCCTCAATCCGGGCGAGAGGAAAGCCGGAAACCTCGGCCACGGTGATACTCATGTCCTTGGCGGCCACGGCAAGATAGTCGGTTTCCTGCCGGTTCAAGGCTACCAATGCCCGCGCGTCGAACGCGGCCAGCCGGCAGCGGGCAAAGTAGTCCTCCGCTTTGGTCTTGATGGCCTGGTAGGCCGCGGCAGCCCCCGCGGTGGCCTCGCCGAGAGGTAAGATCGGGGCCGTGGTCGCCTCCATCTTCGCGCACCAGTCCGAATAGGCCTGACACTCGGCGAAGAACTGGTCGGCTTTGGCCTGCGATACCCCGCCCTTGCCGCTGCGGTCGGATTCCGAGCCCACGCAGGCGACGATGTCCTTGATGACCGCCTGCAGCGCCGCGTCCGCGGTGGCATCCTCAGCCACAATCCCGTCGCCGTTGAAACGTGTCTGTGCGAAAATGCGCGTCGTGTCCATGGCCTCAGCGAGAGTGATCTCGGTGGCGTCGGCCTTGCCTAGATTCGCCAGAATACGCTTGGCGGAGGCCAACAAGCGCTTCCCCTCCGGAGTCTGCTCGTTGAAGGCAGCCAGCGGCAACGAGGCGCTGCCTGTGGTCAACACCTCAGGGTCTTTGACCGCCGCGCAGGCCCACTTCACCGCCGCCAGAATCTCCGGCGCCCGGATGCGCCCATCCCTATCGGTATCGATCAGCTCCAGCGTCTTGGCGTCGAACTCGATACCGCGCGCCGGGCAGGCCAAAGCCACCCAGAGTTTCTGGTCCAGACTGGCCAGGTTGGCCAGGTCCGCGCCGGACTCGATCCGCACCTGGTCGAAACCGCCGGCGCGGAAGAAGCGCCACCGATGGCCGCCGACCGCCGCCGTCGTTCCCGTCAATTCTGCCATGGTCTTCTCCTCGGCGACCGTCGTGAAACCCATCCTCAAAGCCCTGCACTCAGCGGCGGCGAGCGGGATTCCGGAGATTGTCCCTCTCCGACCCCGAGCCAACCCGTCCAGCCACCACGAGCGCCGGATCATGCAGGCCCCCGAACGGTCTTGTAATGTAGCCATACGGGTACACGTTGTCGCCCGGGTTTCCGACCGAGCGCGGCGCCCGGCAACCGGCGGCGATACTTTTCGCCAACTACGTGATTCGCATACAAGGACAGCCAGTCATGCTCACCATCAACGAAAACTACCTCAAACTGCAGGCCTCCTACCTGTTCTCTGACATCGCCCGGCGCGTCAAACTCTTCAAGGAGCAGAATCCCGATTTGGGCGCCCGGGTCATCCGACTCGGCATCGGCGATGTGACGCGAGCCTTGCCGCCCACCTGCATCGAGGCCATGCACAAGGCCGTCGACGAAATGGCCAGCGAGGCCACCTTCCAGGGCTATGGCCCGGAACAGGGCTATGACTTCCTGCGCGAGGCCATTGCGGTCCACGATTTCCAGGCGCGAGGGGCCGCCATCGCGCCGGATGAGGTCTTCGTCAGCGACGGTTCAAAGTGCGACACGGCAAACATTCAGGAACTCTTCGCGGTCGACACCCGCATCGCCATCCCTGATCCGGTTTACCCGGTCTACATCGACACCAACGTCATGGCCGGCCGCACGGGGGTCTTCCACAACGGCCGCTATGCCAACGTCGTCTACCTGGACTGTACCCGCGCCAACGGCTACGTCCCCGCCCTGCCCACGCAGCCGGTGGACCTGATCTACCTGTGCTTCCCCAACAACCCCACCGGCGCCACCATCACCAGGAAGCAGCTCGAGGCCTGGGTCGAGTACGCCTTGCGGCACCGCGCCCTGATCCTCTTCGACGCGGCCTACGTCGCCTTCCTGCGCGACCCAGAACTGCCGCAGAGTATCTACGAGATCGACGGCGCGCGCCAGGTGGCCATCGAGTTCCGCAGTTAATCCAAGACCGCCGGCTTCACCGGCACGCGCTGCGCCTACCTCGTGGTGCCTACCGAGTGCATGGGCTACGACCGCGCCGGCAATGCCTACCCGCTGCACAAGCTCTGGAACCGCCGCCACACCACCAAGTTCAACGGCGTCTCCTACCCGGTGCAGCGCGCCGCCGCCGCCCTCTACACCGAGTCCGGCCAGAAGCAGGTACGGGAACTCTCCGACTACTACCTGCGCAACGCCGCCCTCATCCGCCGGACGCTTAAGGACTTGGGCTACCCCTGCGTCGGCGGCGAGAACTCGCCCTACATCTGGGTCGAAACCGGCACCGACTCCTGGGCCTTCTTCGACCTGATGCTGCAACAGGCCCAGGTGGTGATCACCCCCGGAGCCGGCTTCGGCACCTGTGGCCAAGGCTACATCCGCATCAGTGCCTTTAACGACTACGCCAAGGTGCAGGAGGCCATGGCGCGTCTGCAGAAGGTCCTGCCCAAACGCTGAACTAAGGTAGGTGTCATACCGGGAGTCGTGCGTATGCGGTGGGTACACCTCGGGTTGATCGCGCTCCTTGCCGTCGTGACGGCCGTAGCCGTTTTTGAGCGCCCGCCAAGCTTGCAGGACTTCGATCCGGTCCGCGATGCGGAGTTCGCAGACACCTGGAACCAACGGCAGCACCTCGCCTATTGGGAGAAGTGGGGCAGCTTCGAGCGTGACGCCTGCCAGGCCATGGTAGATGCGTTCAACCGCAGCCAGTCCAAGATCTTCGTCCATTACGTCAACGCCTCGCAGGTGGACCGCAAGGCCATGCTGGCCATCGTCGGCCGCGATCCGCCCGACGTCGTCGGCCTGTGGGCCAACAACGTGCAGCCCTTCGGCGCTGCCGGAGCCCTGTTGCCGCTCGATGAGCGGATGCGGCAGTCCGGCCTCGACCCGGCGCGCTACACCCCGCAGTATCTGGACATCGGCACCTATGAGGGCCGCATCTACGCCCTGCCAACCACGCCAGCCTCGGTGGCGCTCTTCTACAACAAGGACCACTTCGCCGCCAAAGCCGAAGCGCTGCGAACCGCGGGACTTGACCCCGAGCGCCCGCCGCAGACCCTCGAGGAGCTCGACCGTTACGCCGAGGTCCTCAACGAGTTCAACCCGGATGGCACCCCACGGCTCATGGGTTTCCTGCCCACCGAACCCGGCTGGTGGAATGCGTTCTGGGGCTATAGCTTCGGCGGGACGCTCTACGACCCGACCACGGACCAGGTCACCCCAGACTCGCCGGCCAACCTCAAGGCCATGCTCTGGATCAAGGGCTACGCCGAGACCTATGGCCGCGACAAGCTGCTGCAGTTCCGCTCTGGCTTCGGCAACTTCGACTCGCCCAACAACGCCTTCATCGAGGGCAAAGTGTCGATGGAGATGCAGGGCGTCTGGTTCCCCAACTTCATCCGCCGGCACCGCCCGCATCTGAACTTTGGGGTGGCGCCCTTCCCGACTGCGGCCGGCGTTCCCGGCCCCAGGAGCTTCCTTGACGCCGATGTCATCGCCATCCCGCGGGGCTGCAAACACCCCGAGGCGGCCTGGACGTTTGTGCTCTTTGCGCAACAGCAGGGCCTGGAAATCCTCTGCCGCCTGCAAGGCAAGCACATGCCCATCCGCAACTCCCCGGACCGGTTCCGGCAGGGGCACCCCAATCTCGAACTCCCCGTCTTCGAACACGTGGCGGCCTCGCCGCATTCCTTCATCCAGCCCAAACTCGCCGTCTGGCAGGAGTACCAGGACGAGTTGAGTCGCGCCTTCGACCACATCTGGAATTACCCCATCCCCGCAGAGGAAATCCAGGGTCTCTCTGGAACCAGGCTGCGGACCCGCATCGAAGAACTCGCCAGGCCCGAGATCCAACGAACCTACACCGCCGTCCGCGAAACCATCCAGCGCAAGCGCGAGGACCAGGCCGCCCGCGACCGCAGCCGCCAGGACGAAGGACAAATGACGAAGGACAAATGACGAAGGACAAATGACGAAGGACAAAGGGCGTCTGCAACCAGACGCCCGGGAGCCGCGACGGGTGCGCTTGGTCATTGGGTATTTCGTCATTCGTCATTGATATACCTACTACGCCCGCCCGAGGGGGGCAAGGAGTGCTGCCGTGAATATTGAAAGACAACGCGCCCTGACCGGCTACGGCTTTGTGGCGCCCTGGCTCATCGCCCTGACCGTCTTCATCGGCTACCCCTTCCTGGCAGGCCTCTACTTCAGTTTCTGCGACTTTCCGCCGCTGAAAGAACCACTGTTCATCGGCGCCGCAAACTATGCGGAGTTGCTGCGCGACCCGGTCTTCCGGCGGTCGCTCGGGGTGACCCTCGTGTACGCGGCCGTGGCCATTCCCCTGGGCGTCTTCCTGGCCTTGACGCTGGCCATTCTGCTGAACACGCGCATTCGCGGCTTGTCCTTCTACCGCGTCGTCTTCTACCTACCGCACTTGGTGCCCAGCGTGGTCACGGCCCTGCTCTGGCTCTGGATCTTCAACCCGAAGTTCGGACTGCTGAACTTCGTCCTGGGCAAAGTCTTCGCTCTGGCCGACGCCTGGACCGGTTGCTTCGTTGACCTCAACGCGGCCCTGGCGGGAGAGCTGCGCTGGTCGGCAGCGGCCGCCGTCCTGGTCCTGATTCCGGCGGCCTTGGTACTGACCAGAGCACGGCTGGCGGGAGCGTGCAGCCGCTGGAAACAGGCGCTGAGCGTCGGAGCCTGGACGACCGCCGCCGTGGCCGGAATCACCCTCGTCTATATCCTGCTGCACCGCTGGCTGCCTGCCGACGTGCAGAAACTGCACTCTCCCGGCTGGCTGGCCGACGCCGCGCCCTTTCCATCAACCCTTCCCTTTGCCCCGGCCTGGGCGCTCTGGGCCATCATCATCATGGGCATGTGGGGCGTTGGCCAAATGGCAATCATCTACCTGGCCAAGCTCCAGGATGTACCGCTGGATCTGTACGAAGCCGCGGATATCGATGGCGCCTCCTGGTGGCAGAAAACGCGGCACATCACCCTGCCCATGATCTCGCCGGTCATCCTCTTCAACCTGGTCATGGCCATCATCGGCACCTTTCAGGTCTTCGCCGAACCCTATATCATGACCCGCGGCGGGCCGGAGGACGCCACCCGCTTCGTCGCCATGTTCATCTATGACCAGGCCTTCCAGTACCAGCGCGTGGGCTATGCCTCGGCGGTTGCCTGGGTGCTCTTCCTGATCATCGTGGGCCTGACGCTGCTGGCCTTCCGCCTCTCGCGCCGACACGTCTTCTATGCAGGACGGTGATGCCCCATGGATACGACCGGTCACCCCCCCCCTGGTATGTGCGAGTGCCCATCCACCTGATCCTGCTCACCGGCAGCCTCTTCTTCCTCCTGCCGTTGTTGTGGATGATCGCCACCTCCTTCAAACCGCTGGACCAGACCATGCGGCAGCCCGAGAGCCTGCGCTCGGCCTTCTTCGGCGAAGGCTACCGCGCCCGCCTCGATGAGCAGATCGTCCCCGTCACCCTGGAACGCCCCCTGGCCCCGTCAACCGCGGCGCCCCTCTACATCGTCGCCCCCCGGGAGGCCTTTCCCGCCGGAGAACTCACGCACCCCTTCGGCCAGGAAGTCTGGGACCGTTACCCGATCTTCAACCAACAGGAACGGCTGCGCCTGAATACGCTCCTGACGCCCGGCATGAAGGTCCTGGCGGATGAGAACAACCGCTTCGAGCCGAGCCGCGGCACCCTCAAGCTGCAGTCCGGTCGAGAACTCAGAGCCGACCTCGTGCGCGAGGTCACGGTGGACCCGCGGGGCTCGCCGCTGTGGCTGGTGCGTGAGTGGCGCCCCGAGGACACCGACACCAAAGAGGTTGGCGCCAGCGACGGTGACGTCACCCGCCGCTGGGACGTCCTGCCCACCAGCGCCCTGCTCTCCGGCATTCGCCTGATCCCACACAACTACCCCGTGGCGCTCCAGCGCACCCGCTTCCTGCGCAGTCTGGCCAACACGCTGTTTCTGTGCGCCATGGTGGTCACCGGCGTGACCCTCTCCTCCCTGGTGATCGCCTACGGCTTCGCCTTCCTGGACTTCCGCGGCCGAAACGGGCTGTTTGCGCTGACCCTGGCCACGATGATGATCCCCTTCCCGGTCACCATGATCCCCATCTACCTGCTCTACCGCGACCTCGGCTGGATCGGCACCTTCAAACCACTGTGGGTAACCTCCTGGTTCGGCTCCGCCTTCTTCATCTTCCTTCTGCGTCAGTTCCTGCTCGGGCTGCCCAAGGACCTGCTGGACGCGGCCCGCATCGACGGCTGCTCCGAGCTGGAAATCCTCTGGCATGTGATCGTGCCCCTGTCGCGACCCGCCATCGCCATGATCGCGCTGTTCACCTTCCTCGGCACCTGGAAGGACTTCATGGGCCCTCTGCTCTACCTCAACCACGAGGCCCAGTTCACCCTGTCGCTGTCGCTGCAAGCCTTCGCCTCTGAGCACGGTGGCACGCCCTGGCACCTGCTCATGGCCGCCTCAACCGTCTTCAGCCTGCCCCTGATCGTGCTTTTCTTCTTCGCCATGAAGACCTTTATCCGCGGCATCTCCATGACCGGGATCAAGGGCTGAACCGCGCCAACTGAGCCTTAAGCGCAGTGAACCCCTAACCTCGTATGACACCAGGCGCTTCCCATCCCGCCCTTCGTCCACCGCGGCGGACTCGGGGCGTTGGAGGGCGCCGCTGCGTCGGCGCCGCGGCGGCCACGCAGGGCC
>CAIZKT010000303.1:0-9180 GCA_903933565.1 uncultured Victivallales bacterium
CCCAGCCGGGGGCTGGGCTGAACCCTGAACCCTGAACCCTGAACCCTCTATGAATAAACCGCAGATGGGACGGCTGCTGCTGGGCGACGCTGGGACCTTGGCCGCCAGCGTGGCGCGCTGGGCGTCTACGCCGGTTGACATGGTGTTGCGGGTCCCCTCGGGATGGCAGCCCGACACGGCACAGACGACCCTGGGCCGCGAGTTTGTGGTGACCGGTCCGGCGACTTACTCACGGCGCCGCGACAGCACGATGTGCTTTCGGCCCTATGAGCGGTCGGGCTGGTGGATCGACCGCGCCGACCTGCCCGAGCAGCTTCCCATTCAAGTCAGCGTGCGCAATGTCTGGACCACGGCCCGCAATATCGTCCTGCGCAGCGGCAACCCGCATAACTACCTGCGCATGGTCGAACACATCATTGCCCTGAAACTGGGACTGGGGCTGGACAATGTGCTCATCCGCATCGGCACGGGTGATCCGCCGCTCTTCGATGTGGGCAGCATGCCGCTGGTCGAGGGCGCCGAGCAGGCCGGGGTCGTCGAACAGCGCCCGCTCCGGCCTTTGGTGTACTGGACGGTGAAGGAGCCGGTGACCGTGGCCAGTCCCAGCGGGGGCTTCCTACACCTCGCCCCAGCCGCACCCGGTCAACGGCTGCTGAGCCTGGACGTAGCGGTCGACTTCCCCTCCGCTATCGGCCGCCAGCGGATTCAGTTCGACCTCTGCGGCGCCGCCTTCCGCCAGGGCGCTCAGGCCCGCACCAACTGCACCATCGCCGAGATGGTTTTCGCGAAGACTCTTGGCAAGCTCTTTGCCGACGTGCGCGGCCTGGGGTACACCCGGGAGAACATCCTTATCGCTGGACGACGCGGCTACCTCAACCCGCCACGCCTGATCGAGAACGGGAAGTCGCTGGAGGCCGTCTGGCACCGTGCCGTGCTGGATTTGATCGCGGCGCTTTCGCTGATCGAGACCGGACGCCTGGCCGGAACCGTGGTGTCATACCGGGCGGGCCATGCGCTCGATGTGCGCTTGGTGACCCAGCTTGTCCTGCACGATCTTCTGGTGCCCGTCTGCCCAACGTGACGCAGACGCTGCCGGGTGCGGACCTCGCCAGCGCGCGGAATAGCCACGGGTGGCAGCCCCCGGGGCCGGTCCGGTCGAGGTGCAGTTCCGCGAGACCCCAAGGCTGCGGCAAGCAGTTTGCGGGCCCATTGTGCCCCCCATGCTGCTGGGTTAAGGCTCAACGTGCCCAAGGCCAGCCCTGAGCAAGAGCTACAAATGCCTCGCGTCGCAGCCCGTAGGGTGACCCATTCGCGAGGCGTTCGGGGGTTCTCAAGAGCCTCGCGGGCTTCATCCGGGTGTTGCGCAAGGTCCGCGGGTCGGCGTCGGCGCCAGGCTCAGCGTTCGGGGCCGGTCAAGGCGAGCGCCAGCGGAAACACCACACCACTGCCGCGCGAGCGCAGCAACCAGGCGGCAAGGGTTAGCGTCCAGCGCGAATCCACCGTGTCATCCACCAACAACACCGGCCCGGCAGGCAGCGTCGGCGCAAGCACTGCCAGCGAGCCGTTGAGGTTGCGCGCCCGCTGCAGACTGTTCGCCATGGTCGCTTGCTCCGGCCGCGGCTCCGTCTTCTCCAAGACTGCATGGAACGGCAGACCCAGGGCGACGGCCAGGCGGCGGGCGAAGTCGGGCACGAGCTCTGGATGTCGAAGCGACGGGATGCAGGTCACCCAGGCGGGCGCTGGCTGCGGGTTCCACTCCTGCACCAGGCTGACGAAGGCCGCCACCAGCTCGTCGGCGAAGCGAGCGTCGCGGCACCTGCCCTGCTGCACCAGGCTCCCCCAGCCGGCATCGCGGTAGAGACACAGCGCCCTGCCGGGCTGTGCCTGGCGGTTCACCGCGATACGAGCGCTCCGAGCGCTCAGCGGCAGCCCCCCCTGCGGCCATTGCCGACGCGGCTCAAGCGGCAGGCTCGTGCGCCGTAGAAACGCCACGGCAGCGCGCACCAGGGACTCGTCGACCGTAGCCGGGAGTGGCGGCAGAACCGGCGCGTGGCTGCCTTCCGGGTTGCCATCCAGCGCTCGAATCAGGAACTCCATGTGCCCGGACGTCAGTTTCACGTACTCCTGCATCTGCCGCTGCTCAGCGCGTCGCAGCTCGGTCAGCCGCTCGGCGCGTTGCCAGAAGGACTCGCCCAGAAGTGCCGCCGTCAACTGCCACTTGGTCCCTTTCTTGGCGATCGGGGTCGGAGATTCCAGCGACAGCAAAGCGAGCGTCTTCTCGATGCGGCCCTTGCTGAGATTCACGCCGGCCTGCAATTCAGGAACCGACCGGCCGCGTGGCGCGCTCGCCAACGCTGCCAACACCTGCTGTGCTTCGTCCCGGGTGGGGAATGCACTCTCGATGAAGTAGTCGGTGATATCGGTTTCTTCGGCGCCACTGAGCACGATCCCATACGCCGCGCGGAGCGCTCGTCCCGCCCGGCCCACCTGCTGGTAGTAGGCCACCACCGATCCCGGCGTCTGGTAGTGGATCACGAAGGCGAGGTCGGGCTTGTCGAAGCCCATGCCGAGGGCCGTGGTCGCCACCAGCGCCTTCACCCGGTTGTCCAGCAGCGCTTGCTCGAGATCCGCGCGGCCAGCGCCGGTCTCGCCGGTGTAGGATTCGACGTTAACGCCGCGCGAGCGCAGCCAGTCGGCCACCTGCACCGCATCGCGTACCGTGAGCGTGTAGATGACGCCGTGTCCCGGGAGCGTCGGCACCTGTTCGGCCAACCAGGCCAGGCGCTCGGCCTGACTGGCCAGGCGGATCGTCTGCAACGCCAGCGAGGGCCGGTCCAAGTCACCTCGTGACACCCCAAGATGAGGCCCCAGCACCTGCTGCAGATCGTCCATCACCCGGTTGCTCGCGGTCGCTGTGGTGGCCAGTAACCGCACCTTCGCCGGCAGCGTGCGCACGATGCGCTCCAACAGGCGGTAGTGCGGCCGAAAGTCGTGTCCCCAGTCCGAAATGCAGTGGGCTTCGTCGATCACCAGCAACGCCAGGTTCGCCCCGACCCCGGTAAGCACCCCGGTGCGAAAACGCCCATTGGCCAGCCGCTCGGGCGAGATCAGCAGAATGTCCACCTCGTCTCGCTGAATCGCCGCTTCAACGTTGGCCCAGTCATCCTGGTTGTCCGAGTTGATGGTGACCGCCCGTACGCCCATGCGCTTCGCCGCGGCGATCTGGTTACGCATCAACGCCAGCAGCGGCGAGATCAGCAGGGCGGGACCACAGCCCGCCTCGCGCAGCAGTTTGATGGCGATGAAGTAGACAAAGCTCTTGCCCCAGCCTGTCTTCCGCACAACCAGCAACCGCCCGCAGCCTTCCGCCACCTGCCGAACCGCCTCCTCCTGCCCCTCTCGGAAGGAAGCGTCAGGCAGGCCGGAGCCGAGGCGCAGAAGCTGCAACGCGCGCTGGGGGTCGTAGGTGATGCTCTCCCCTTGGAGGACCATGGCGACAAGTGCTCCAGCCCGGCCGCCGGCGGGGGCCGGACCTACCGGAATGAGACGTGCGGTTTTCGTACCTGCGGGGCCAGAAAAGACAAAGGAGAGAAACCCCTCCGCAGCGGTTTCTCTCCTTGGCGCGCAATCCGTCACACGAGCGACTCAGGCGGTTCGCCGAAGCGCTCCTACTCCAGCGAGATGGCCTCTGCCGGACAAGCGTCCACGCAGGCGCCGCAGTCAACACAGTCGTCGCTGATGACGGCCTTGTCATTCTTCATGCTGATGGCTTCCACCGGACACTCGTCAACGCAGGTCTCGCAGCCCGTGCACTTCTCGACATCAACAACAGCAGCCATGACACACCTCTTGTTAGTCGCTAACGACGCATCCGCACGGCCACCTGGCCCGCTTGGTAAACACTCCGCGGACGAGCCCTTTACTATAAAGAGTCCTCGTGCCCGCGCAACCCAAGTCCGCCCGAAAACCGACTCACCCCAGTGGGCAACCGCCGCTCTTGCAGGACCCACCCGAGGGGCACTTACCCAGCGAGCAGGACGGGGTCTTGACCGCTACCGTGGCACTGAACACCGAGAACACCTTACGGGGCTCGGCAGCCCCGCACTCGGGGCAATCCGGGGCCTTCTCGTCGGCCCGCCGATGCAGGTGGGAAAACTTCCGACTGCAGGTACGACAGCGATACTCGTAGATGGGCATTCGTGTGTTTCCCTTGCCAGGTTCATTTTGTCAGAGCCGTTACAGCTACCTTCCGACACGTCACGGTGCAAGCGGTTGCATGCAGAACGGTTTCTTGAAACCGTCGGGAGACCGTTGCGTCGGCTCTGGCCAGGTGTATGGTAGAACGGCGGTTGAGGCATGACGCTTTGTCGTGCGCTGCCGCCGTAGTAGACCGGGATGCCTCGGCAAGGCCGCCTGGAGCTTCACGCCGGACGGGGACCCCAGACGACGATGAATGATACTCGGAAGACGAAGCCGCAGCTTGTGGCTGAGATGGAAGACCTGCGCGCCGAGTTGCGTCGGCATATCGCCGCTGAGTCGGACGCGGCCCGCGCCGAGGAAGCGATGTGGCAGACCCAGATCGCCTTGTTGGCGCTCTTCAACAACCTGCCCGGGATGGCCTACCGTACGGCTTTCGACGAGAAGGCGCCGCGTGGGCGAGTGGAGTTCGTCAGCGGCGGCTGTCTGCGCTTGACCGGCTACCCGGCTGCGACCTATGTGACCACTCCGGCCTTCTACCGGGATGAAGTGGTTTACCCGGAAGACCGGCAGCGTGTGCGCGACGCCATCGCTCAGGCCGAAGCGCGCCATGAGCCGTTCCAGCTCACCTACCGCATCACGACCAAGGATGGGCAGGTGCGCTGGCTGGACGAACACGGCAATGGCCTGTACGGGCCGCAGGGCGAAGTGGTCGCCCGTGAGGGGTTCATCGCCGATGTGACCGAGCGGGTGATGCATGTGGAGGAACTCGGCCGTCAGCACACCGAACTGCTGAGGCTGACGCGGGCCGTCGAGCAGGCCGGCGAGTTGATCCTGATCGGTGACGCCTCCGGCGCCGTCCAGTACGTCAACCAGGCCTTCGAGGACCTCACCGGCTTCCGCCGGGCTGACGTCATCGGCCGGCCACCGCGCATGGCGTCGTGCGATCCCCATGAACGCAACCTTTTCCATCGCATCCGGCTGGCGCTGCAGCGGGGGGATACCTGGCGTGGACGCTATGTCAGCCGTCGCAAGGATGGGACGCTGTTTGAGCTGGAATGCACCGCCTCGCCGGTGATCTCGCCGGAGGGCCACTTCGAGGGGTACGTCGCGGTACAGCGCGAATCCACCCCGCAGACTACGTCCCCGGCGGCGAGCGACTGACGCCAGCGACGCGGCGGGTTGGGCGTTGGGGTCGGCGGCGTTGCCGTGGTCGAACCCTGAGCAGCAGCGCCACGGGAGAATACCCAGGCGCGGGACGGGAAGCCCCTCCATGACCGGCAAGCAGCGATTTCTTCAGGCGCTACGCTTCGAGCAAGCGGACCGACCGCCGCACTTCGAGTCGATGTTTGAGCTTGAACGGGAAGCGTTCGGCCTGCATTTCCCCCCCCGCGAGAGTTGGGGCGGCCTGGTCGGCGCCGAGAAGCAGCGGGCCGTGGCGCAGTGCATGGCCATCTACGAGCGCATCGTGGCCCGCTACCACTGGGACGCCTTGGCGGTGTACTGGCCCTGGGGCGACCCCGAGGGCATTCGGGCCGCCAAGGCGACCTTCGGCGACGACATCGCCATCGGCGGCATGGTTGGTGGTGGCGTGTTCTCCATCGAAGGCACCACGGACTGGATGGAGTTTGCCGTGACTCTGCAGGAGGCCCCCGAACGGCTCCTGGCGCTGGCCGAGGAGAAGTGCCGCAGTGCCATTCAGCGGGTCGAAGCCATGGTCGAGGCCGGGGCTGACTTTGTCTTCATGCCCAACGACGTGGCCTTCAATGCCGGGCCCTTCATCTCTCCCGCGGACTTCGCCAGGCTGGTGACGCCGTATTGGGAGCGCCAGGTCCGCCGGGTCAGGGAACTGGGGGCCATCGCCATCATCCACACGGATGGCCAGATCATGCCCATCCTGGATCAGCTCTTGGCCCTCGGGGCGCACGCTTTGATGTCCCTCGATCCGATGGCCGGGGTCGACATCCGCGAGGTCAAGCGTCTGACCTACGGGCGCCTGGCGCTGATGGGCAACGTCCAGTGCAGCCTGCTTCAGGATGGGCCGGCGGCGGCGATCCGCGAGTCCGCGCTCTACTGCCTGCAACATGGCTCGCCTGGCGGCGGCTACATCTTCTCGACCTCGAACACCATCTTCCCGGGTATGCCTCTGGAGAACTACGAGTATATGCTCTCCGTGTTCCGCGAGTTTTGTGCTGGAAAGGATGACAAGCCATGAGTGTCTGCGTCGGGGTGATCGGCTGCGGCAATATCTCGAAGTTCCATTTCAGCGGGCTGGAAAAGGCCGGCGCCCGCGTGGCTTGGGTCTGCGACCTGCGCGAGGCCGCTGCCCGTCCCTGGGCGGAACGTTTCGGCGCCCAATGCACCACGGACTGGCGCCGCGTCATCGCCGACCCGGAGGTACAGGCCGTCACGGTTACCGCCATCTCGGCCGTGCATCGGCCGATCTGCCTCGCCGCCATCGCGGCGGGCAAGGCCGTAATCTGCGAGAAGACCCTGGCCGTCAACGCCAACGAGGCGCTGGAGATTGTGCGTGCGGCCGAGCAAGCGGGCACCGTGTTCTACACCTCCTACATGAAGCGCTTTATTCCCGCCTTCCAGAAGGCTCACGAACTGCTGCCCCGACTGGGCCGCATCGTCAGCACCAGCATCCGCGCCTACCAGTGCTGGGGCGACCTGTGGAGCGCGATGCCCGCCTCGGGCTTCTTCCACACGCCTCCGGGCGGCACCTCTCAGGTAGTCAGCAACTTCGGCGGCGGGATCCTGGTCTGCGGCGGCAGTCACATTCTGGACTTGGTGTGCTGGTTGCTGGGCCGCCCGGCGCGCGTCTATGCGACCCTGGTCATCCCCGAGGGGCGTGACTACGACGTGCAGGCGGCCGCCCTGCTCGAAACGGCCCATGGCATCGTGCATTACGAAGCGCTGGCCCACCCCTTGCGGCAGATCGGCTTTCTCAACGATGGCTGGGACGAACGGGTCGAGATCAATGGCACCGCCGGCCGCATCGAGGTGTTCAGCGCCGCCTGGGACCGCTTCGACTATAAGGCCTCGAAGCTGGTCCATTACGATAACCACACGGGTAACTCTACCGAGTACCGTTACGCTCCCGCGTCACCCTTCGACCTGGCCGTCGCCTTCTACCTCGACGGCATTGCCAAGGGCTGCCAGGGTAGCCAGAGTCGGCTGACCGGCTATGAGGTCGACGAGTTGATCGAGCACATCAAGCTCAGCGCCCAGTCGGGGCAAGCCGTTACCCTCAACTGGCGCATCTGAGCCCGCAGCGCCTGTACTCCCTCAGGAGCCGTGCAGAAAATGCCCGCGGCGCTCTTTGGGGCCCGCGGCCGCGGCCCCCCACAGGCCCGTACGAGCGGATTTCCCGCATACGGTTCCTCAAAACCCCGGCAGCACCCAAGGCGCGCGGTACGGCTGGCTGAGCATGGCGGTCGCCTCGGGGTCACCCACAAACTGTTCGGTCGCGGCATCCCACTGCAAGGGTCGGCCCAGGCGGTAGGCGATGCAGCCGAGGTACATCGGCGTGGTCATGGGGAAGGCGTAGTCGAGGTTGCTGTCCGCCGGGGAACGGCTCTTGACGCAGTCCAGGAAGTTACGCTGGTGTCCGGGCGAGCGGGGCAGCGTCCGCGGGATTTCCGGGATGTCGTCCAGTTCTTTGCCGTCGATGAAGATGAGGCGGCTGGTGTAGTCCGCGACGAGGGTTCCTTGGCTGCCGATGAAGCGGGCCCCGATGCTACGCTTAGCGGCGCCGGGAAACTCCGGGGTCGTGGAGCTCCAGGTGACATGCAGATGGGGGAACTCATAGTCGACATCGATCCAGGCCGCGGTTTCGGCCATGCCGGTCAGCGCCTTGCCGCCCACGGCGCGGACCCGCAGCGGCGCCTCGCGCAGGTCGAGAGCCCAGTACATCAGATCGGCGATGTGGCACCAGAAGTCGGAATACGAACCGCCCGAGTAGTCCCAGAAGTGGCGAAACAGGCGATGGCAGCGGTTGGCATTGTACGAGCGCTGCGGGGCGGGGCCCAGCCACATATCCCAGTTCAGCGTCTCCGGGGGCGCCGAGTCGGGAATCGCCTCGATGTGGGGCGCCCCGCCGTGCAGCCATAGGTTCACCTCGTGGATGTCGCCGAGGACGCCCGAGCGCACGATCTCGACGACGCGGTGGTAGTTCTCCTGGCCGTGAATCTGGGTGCCGAGCTGGAAGATACGCCCCTGCCGTCGGCAGGCCTGGGTCAACGCCCGGGCTTCGGCGTAGGTGTGCGAGATGGGTTTCTCGCCGTAGACGTCTTTGCCAGCCTCGAAGGCGTTCAGGGCCACCAGCGTGTGCCAGTGGTCCGGGGTGGCGCAGACGATGGCATCGAGGTCCCGGCGTTCGAGCAGTTGGCGGAAGTCCGCATACAGCTCGACCGGGGCGCCGGGGCGAAGCGCCTCCAGCGCCTTGCGGGTATCCGCCAGATGCCCGCTGTCGACATCGCACAGTGCGGCGATCCTGACATCGGGCTGTTTGGCGAACTCTTGCAGGCTGTAGTTGCCCATACCGCCGAGCCCGACAAACCCGAGTACGAGGCTGGCGCTGGGGGCAGCCAGTGGCAGTGGTGTCAACGCGCCTGGTGAGTCAGCATTCATGCACAGCGCTCCTCGCGGTTGTCTGGGATACGAGCGCGAATGTACCGCCGTCGAGGCCGAAATCCACCGCGGCAGCGGTGGCTGGTGCATGACCCAATGGTCGGAAGAATGGAAGCCGAGATGAATTGCGTCTGCAGAGGTGACGACTCAGGTGCAACTGCGTATTCTGCCCCAACGGGGCTGCGTCATGGCGCCAGGACGCAACCCTGGACTCTGAGCCACAGCCCCGTTGGGGCAGGGAGATGCACCTGAGTTGTAACCTGAGAAGCTGTGAAAAAATGCGTAATATGTTTGTATTAAATTAGTTATGTATATATAGTATGGTTTCAGTGGAGAGTGGTCGGGGCG
>CAIZKT010000304.1:0-7518 GCA_903933565.1 uncultured Victivallales bacterium
CCCGTTCTGCTCGCCGGACGCGGAGACGATCGAAACAGAAGCCCCTACGGAGCTGACTTGCGCCCGGCCGAGTTCTGCCCAGCGCTCGATTACGCGGAATCTCTGCGTCTGCGCTACCTGGCCTTCAGGGAGGAGTCCTGGTCGTTGCCGGTTGCGTTCCGGTACTCCTTGAACGTCACGCCTTCCTTGGCGACCTCGGTCCAGCGGAAGAGTCTGGCTTCGTCCGGGTCCTCACAGTCTTGGACATAGGTGTTGTGATTGATGTCGATTTCGCCCAGACGGGGATTGAAGAACCAGATCAGGGCGTCACGGGCATGGTTGAGGGTGTTGTTCTCGTAGCGGATGTCCTTGTCATTCGCGATGGCCTTGCCGACAAAGAACGACAGGCGGCCGTCGCTGACCGGCGTATCGATGGTCGTGCGGAACAGCACCTCGTAGTCCTGCCAATCCGTCGCGATCTGCACCGTAGGCTTCAGCAGGACCCCGTAACTCCCCCAAGGCCGCTGCGCCCGCATGAGGACGATCTCGGAGACGGTGAAAGGCTTGGTTGCCTTGGCGCGGAAGCGGTAACGGATGACCTTTTCCGGTTGGAGATCGATGCCGCAGTAGTTGAGCTGGATATTGGTGGGACGCTCACCGGCGTGCAGACAGTGCAGCGTGTAGACCTTGTCGTTCCGGTCGTCCGTGTTGGCGGCCATGGTCGCCAGGCCGTTGCCGTCGCAGTAGATGCCCCAATCGCCCGGAGCGAACGATGGAAGTGGCTGGCGGTCGATGATGCTGTCTTCGCAGGTCTTCCAAACATTGCTCCCAGCGGCGATCCATGCATCAAGGGAACCGAGGTCCAGGCTGGCCTGCAGGGCTGGCTTGGGGCCCTCGCCGTAGCTGGAGTGCGTGACGGGGCGGCCCTCGATGCCGCTGCGGCAATCCAGCGATTCCCGCCAGACGCAACCCGCTTTGAAACGGACGGTGTCGCCAGGCCCCAGACGCGCCTGGTTGACCCTCCGGACGGACTGCCAGGGCGCGTCGGCCGACGAACCGGAGTTGCTGTCCCGTCCCGACGCCGCGTCCACGAAATACTTGGCCGCCCGTCCTGACGCCATGACCATTGTCACTCCCGCGATCAAGCCGTACAGGCACCTGCCCATTGCCGACCTTTCCGCGTCCTTCGCTGGTGGAGGGGACTCCTCACCGTCAACCATACAACCGCAGCTCGCCTGAAGCCACCCCCGGCAGGGCGCAGGGCAGTTCCGTAGGTGGTGACACCTCAGGTCCTAGGGTTCAGGAAACGGCGAGACGGCGAGACGGGGAAACGGCGACTGGAGGAGACGGAGAGGGAGACGGCGGAGAGGAAAACAAGAGTTCGGGGGTCAGCAGGATCCCCGGCTGGTGCCGGACATGACCGCCAGAGAACTCCGGTGCCGCGGCAGGGGATTCTGCCCTTCGTCATGGGGTATTGGGCATTCGACCTTCCGCGGTTCTCATACCAGCAAACCCCTACGGAACTGACCTGCGCCCCCTCGGCAGCGCAGGTTCCCACCGGTGGCGCGGTCGAGCACACGACCGTACATTGCCGGCCAGGGCCGTGACGGCCGGACGTTCCACTGCCAAGCGCGCCGGTCTTGCCGGCCAGAGCGGAGAGGAGACTACGACGTGAGGATTGGCATGATTGCCTTGTGTGCGCTGACGCCGCCGTTGACGGGACTCGCGGCGGTATTCCACGTCGCGACGGGTGGCCAGGACGGTTACCCGGGCTCCGCGGAACGGCCGTTCGCCACCCTTACCGCCGCCCGGGATGCCTCCCGCCAGGCCGGTCCCGGTCCGCACGAGATCCGGGTTCAGGCGGGGGACTACTTCCTCGCCGCGCCGCTGGCACTGACCCCCGAGGACAATGGCCTGACCCTCGTCGGCGACGATCGGGCGAAGGTCCGCATCTTCGGCGGCAGGAGACTGACCGGCTGGGTTCCCGATGGGGAGCGGTTCTGGAAGGTACCCGTGCCTGAGGTCAAGGAGAAGAAGTGGGACTTCCGGGCCTTGCTGGTCAACGGCCGCCTGGCGGCCAGAGCGACCTGGCCGGACCGCACGGACACGTTGGAGCACCTCGGTAAGTGGAATCTGCCCCTGCTGCCCATGTTGGCGGGCTTCTGGGCGCGGCAGCCCACGCGGGAAGAGCTGACGGTGATGCCCTACAAGCCGGGCGATATCCCGCCGGACCTGGATGTGAACAACGCCGAAGTCCGGCTGTACCACATGTGGGCGGAGTCCCTGGTGGGGGTCGGCAGCCACGACGTCGAGAAGCACGTGCTGGTCATGTCGTCTCCCGCGGTGTGGCCCATGGGTGCCTGCGACCGCCGCAAGTACGTGATCTACAACATCCGGGAAGGGATGAAGGAGCCCGGCCAGTGGTACCTGGATCGCACGAATGGCCGCCTGGTCTACTGGCCGCTTCCGGGCGAAGACATGGCGACGGCAGAAATCATCGCACCGGTCATGAACCGGGTTATCACGCTGCAGGGCAGCAACGACCGCCCCGTCACCGGCATCACCCTCCGGAACCTGACCGTGCAGTGCTCCTCGACGGAGCTGCGGGCGCCGGGCTTCGGTTCGTCCGATCTGGACGGCGCGATCGAGTTGACGGGGGCCAAGGACTGCGTCTTGGAGAGCCTGACGGTCAGCAATGTCGGCGGTCTGGGGGTGGCGGTCACGAAGTCATCGGGTGGTGTGCTCAGGGACAGTGAGGTCGCGCAGACCGGTGCCTGCGGCGTCAAAGCACAGGCGAATGGGATGCGGGTCGAGCAGAACCACATCCATCACCTCGGCATCTACTACCCGGGAGCGGCGGGGATGATCATGGGCGGTGATGGCATCCAGCTCATCCGCAATGAGATCCATGACTCGCCGTACTCCGGGGTGATTGGCGGCGGCGGTAAAGACTGCCTGATCGAGGAGAACCTCGTCTACCGCGCCATGCTGGTGATGCATGACGGTGCGGCGATCTATGGCAACCTGCGGCAGAGTGTGATCCGCGGCAATGTGGTGCGCGACATCCGCCCCAACGGCAAGGGCTTCGGCGCCTCGGCATACTACCTCGACGAGGGGTCCTACGACTGCATCGTCGAGAGGAATGTGTCCGTCAATGTGCCGACGCCGACACACAACCACATCACCCGCGGGACGATCATTCGCGACAACGTGTTCATATCCGACGAGGATATGACCGTTTCATTCCAGAGTTCGGAGGGGGTAGCCTTCGTGGGCAATACCCTCTATGTCAAAGGAAGACTGCGGGTCAACTCCCGCAACGCCGCCAAGACCTGGGAGAACAACCGGATCTTCCGGGGTGAGGGCAAGGAGGAGTTCGTGATCGACGGTTGGGTACCGCGCGATCCGCCGGAAGCGCCGAAGCCCCAGGCGCTGCTGGCCAAGCCTATGCCGGCGCCAAAACTGGACGCGGTCATCCAGGCCGAGGAGTGGCCGGTGCCCGCCGTGAACCTGGACCGCAACAGCACCTCGTGCATTCCCGGCGGCCCGCCAACCCGAGCCCAGGTCGGCTATGACGCGGAGAACCTCTACGTGAATCTGCAGGTGAACCGCTTCCGGGGAACCGCCATCACGGACGGGGCCGTGTGGGAACGGGACGACGCCGCCGAGATCCAGATGCAGGGCATGGGGCCCGATGGCAAGGCAGCGCTGTTCCTGATCCGCGGTTTCGCCGGGGGTGCTTTGCAGTGCAGCGCGAGTGGAGACGCTGTCCCGGAACTGGCGGCGGAATTACAGAAACGCGTCCGCTTTGTCGGCAAGATCAGCAAGACCCAGTGGGGGGTGGTCACGGGCTGGAAGGCCGAGTGGCAAATCCCCTTTGCGGCCCTGGGCCTCACCCCCGCACCGGCACTGACAGTCCCCTTCAATATCCGCGTCTATATCACGGAAACCGGAGAGTGGCGAGGCTGGGAGGCCGCCTTGGGCAGACTCACACTCGAGTGAGGACTGCGCGGCAAAGGCCCAAGCATACCGGTCAGCACGGGTTGCCGCGCTGCCCGCCATGGCCCAGACCGCAGTCACCCCGCCTGGCACGGGCACGGTACCCATACTTGATGGCGTTGGTGCCTCCCGGGCCTTGGCAGGTTCGTTTCCCGGCCGGGGCGAACGGGAGGGTGACTGGCGCGACCCTGCAGTCCGCGGAAGATGGGTAGGACGCCGGACCGGTGACGGCGTTGGCAGACTTCGGGTTCGAATTTGACCGGTGGAGCGACGGTTCTGCCGAGAACCCGCGCACGCTGACCGCCGTGCATGCGGTCACCGAGTTGACGGCTTGGTTCCGGGCGGTGGAGTCGACACCGTACTTGGCGGCGCTGGGCGCCGACGCGGTGGCCCAGGGCCAGGGGCTGTGGGACGTGACCCACCCCCGGCCACCCACCCATTGCGCCGTTGCACGCATTTCCCCGAGAGACGACCGCCCCTCCCCAGATTGGGAAGATCGAGCCTATTGAGAGGACCGATGCCCCAGCCCCGCCGAACGGCGAGACGTACGGTGCCGTCAGGTGGTCCAGGGTATGTCCCACGGTTGCCGCTGATCTCCAACAGATCCCTTCCCCCGCTCGTCTATATGTCAGAGACCGAGGACCGTACCTTTGCCGTCTTGGATTGGCCCCGGTGGCGGCATCCCTCCCCCTCTCTCTTCCCTCCCGCCGCCACCGGGGCCTTTTTTCACGTGCCAGTGGGTTCTGGACTTGCTGGAATGCACCAGGGCGACGATGGCTGGCGGCACTGTCCGGTCGCCGCCGCCAAGCCCCACCGAGAGCAGATCTGCGGTGCGTCGGGCAATCCAACGTTTATCTTAGGGCGATCACCGGGGCATCCGAGACCGCCCGTCAGCGTACCGCTTCGAGCATGAGATATCCTCAGGATGGAGCCACGGGAATGCAGCCAGTCTACGAACTGACCATCTCGCTGATCGACAGCAGGCCCCGGATATGGAGACGGGTACTCGTCTCTGGGAACGTGCGGCTGAAGAAGCTCCACCACATCATTCAGGCGGTCATGCCGTGGACGAACAGCCACCTCCACCACTTCATCTTCCCGGACACGCTCTACTCAGACCCGAGGTTCTACACTGAGGATGACCCTGACTGGCCGAACATCCAAGACGAGTCCCAGGCGCTGCTCAGGAAGGTCGCCGTGACCCACGGCTGCGTATTCGCCTACCTGTACGACTACGGCGACAACTGGCGGCACCTGATCTACGTTGACCACATCGTCGGGAACTCGCCGCCCTACCCCGGACATCCAATCTGCATCGGGGGTGAGAACGCCTGTCCACCCGAGGACTGCGGCGGCATCGAGATGTACTACCAGGAATTCCTCCCGGCTTACCTTGATCCTGGCCACGAAGACGGACCCCGCATCAGGGAATGGGCTGGCGAGGATTTCGACCCCGAGGTGTTCGACCTTGACGCCGCCAACCTGAGACTGAGCGAGCTGAAGTAGTGGGGTGCATGATGAGGGTGGCGGACAGGATTTCGGATTTCGGGCCTCCTGGTCCCCTTGACTGCCCCGGCCTCATACGATAAGTTTTTCTGGAAAACTGTGCATACGCAGTCGAGTTGCAGGAAACGGAAGCGTAGAAAGCGGTTTTGTTCCGTAAAGTACTCTTCCCCCGGAAACGCAGCGACTGGCAGACGGTTTGCGGGCTTCGCAGTAGTTTCGCCGGGTAGCCGAGATGCGTGACCGCACGTAGCACAAGGGAGGCCAAGAGACGTGGCACGTCCCCGCAGACCCACAACCCCCGAGAGCCTTGTGAACGTCGGATACGGAGCGTTGGCCCTGCGGTTTGGCCTTCCTGCGGTCCCACACCACTGCCGTTCCTATATCCACCCCCGATCTGAGCGGGCGACCGTGGTTGGCCCGACCGGCAGCGAGGAGTACTACCCGCCACGCTACCATCCCGGCGAGGAACTTGGTGACCACCTGGAGTTCGCCCTCAAGTACGAGGGCCTGAACCTGACGATCCTGGCCCTGCTCTTCCAGAGGGTCGGGGTGGACGAGGTCGTCGCCGCCGTCCGTCGTACGCCAACCGGGAAGTACTCACGGAAGGTGTGGTTCCTCTACGAGTTCCTCACCGGGACACTCCTGCCGTTGCCTGACTTGGCCCTGGGCCGCTACGAGGCCCTGCTGGACGAGGAGGAGTACGTCGTGGCCGATCCCGGCAGGCTGAACCGACGGCACATGGTCCGGGACAACCTGCTGGGCAACCGGTTCTTCTGTCCGCTGATCCGCCGCACCCCCGCCTTGGCGGGCTTCGTGGAGTCCGCCCTCGACCGACGCTGCCTCGCCGTGCTGCGGAAGTACCCGCACGAACTGCTCAAGCGGGCGCTCGACTACCTCTACACCAAGGAAACGAAGTCGTCTTTCGAGATTGAGCGGGCCACACCTGGTCAGAAGCGGGCCAGCCGGTTCGTGGAACTGCTCCGGCGGGCGGGCCAGGAGGAGTACTTGGACAAGGCCGCTCTGATCGGCCTGCAACATGCCATTGTGGACGAGCGGTTCGCCAACGACGACTACCGGAGCGCGCAGAACTACGTGGGCGAAACCGTCAGGATCGGGCAGGAGCGCCTCCATTTTGTTTCGCCCAAGCCTCAGGATCTGCCGGAGCTGATGAGCGGCTGGCTCAATACCTGCAAGCAGATGGAAGATGCCAAGCTGCACCCGGTGCTGATGGCGACCGTCGCCGCCTTCGGATTCGTCTTCCTGCACCCCTTCGATGACGGCAATGGCCGAATCCACCGCTTCCTGATCCACCATGTCCTGGCCAAGGCGGGCTTCAGCCCCGAGGGGGTGATCTTCCCGGTCTCCGCCACCATGCTCAAGCAAAGGGCGGAGTATGACCGGGTGCTGGAGTTGTTCTCCAGACCCTTGATGAGGCTGGTCGAGTTCGACCTCGATGGCCGGACGGGAGAGCTGACGGTCACCAACGAGACCGGCCTGTACTACCGCTACATCGACTTCACCGAGATTGTGGTGGGGCTCTTCCAGTTCATCCAGGAGACTATCGAGACGGAACTGACCTCGGAGTTCGACTTCCTGGTCTGCTACGACCGAGCCAAGCATGGCATCCAGGACGTGGTGGACATGCCCGACCGGGACATCGACCTCTTCATCCGCCTATGCGTCCCGAACCAGGGGCGTCTGGCCAAGGCCAAGCGGCAGCGGTTCTTCGGGAAGCTGACGGACCCCGAGGTCCAGGCCCTCGAAGAGTGCGTGCAGGAGGCCTTCGGCAAGGGCTGAACCCGACACGTGCCCCCATGCGCCCGTCGCTCTGCGCACATTCGCTTGAACAGGCCAACCTGTTCTTGCGTCTCTCCTACAGGCCCGACCTCTTTCAGGTTGGGGCTGAAAAGCCAGTACCCGTCGAATGAACCGCTCTAACCGTGCGATCCTGGTCGGATTGCAACGCCAAGACGACTCGGCTGCAGAAGCCCAGGCGCTGCTTGATGAGCTCCATGAGCTTGTCAGCAACGTCGG
>CAIZKT010000305.1:0-2694 GCA_903933565.1 uncultured Victivallales bacterium
ACTGCCTCACTGCCTCACTGCCTCACTGCCTCACTGCCTCACTGCCTCACTGCCTCACTGCCTCACTGCGGTAGCGAAAGTCTCGGTAAAGACCCGGATCTCCGCTGTGTCCGGCCTCTGCCGCGAGAACCACATTGGTGAGTTCCCGCGCGGTCACGAAGTGATAGCGCAGCCGGTTGCCGTGGTGATTGACCTCGGGGAGACTGCCGTAGAACTCCGCCAGCGGCTCACCCAGCAACGCGGTCATATTCCGCGGCAGCGCGCCGTGGGTGTGCAGTTTGACCACCACCCACTCTGGTCGGCCCAGCACATGGACCCGAAGATCGAGCCACAGACGGAGCCGGTCCACGGTCGGGGGATTTGCCCCGGAGACCTCGCCATTCTCAAGACGCGGCAAAACGCCGAACTTACGCCGACGCCAGTTCAGCCCAAGCGGCCCCTGGACCATGAGCAGACGGCCGTCGTCGGGGCCCAAGGGAGAGCCGACCCGCAGGGGCAAGCCGCGGTCGTGTGACTTGGGAGCGGGGGTGTCCGCCGCATAGTAGATGCTGTTGATGGTCCTCGTCTGCGTCGGACTGGGAGCCGAGGGCATGGTAAAATCGCCGTAGCACCCGGCCTGCCGGAGTACGTCTAGCTCATTGCGAACGCCGCAGTGCCGCCCCGAGGGATGGGAGTCGTCCAAGGCCCAATCACCGTGGATGAAGGCGAAGCGGACGGCCCCCGCGCTATCTCGACTGAGCAGCCCATGGTGCAGCAGGTGCTGCTTGCCCTCTGCCAGCGTCTGCCGCAGTCCGGCGGCGGTATCCCGGTCGTGGTGCAGATGAATCTCCACCTCGGTGTGAGCCCGGCGGCCAAGCGCGGCGAGTTCTTCGAGAATCTCCTCGTCGTATTGCTCGATGGGGTAGAAGAAAGTGTGTGCCGACGGCCGCCCATCGGCGTCGCGAAACCGGGCAGATAACTCTGGGAAGCGAGCGCTCCATTCGTGAACGCGCCTGAGAGCCTCGGCGCGGCTGGCGTCATGGAAAGGCTCGAAATGATCGCACAGGCAGAGCAGGACATCGCTCACCGGCGCGGCCTGATGGCGCTGCCGGGTAAGATAGGGCCAAAGCCACTGGTCGAGAGCCTTCAGCGCCATCCGGCGAAGTCCTCATGAACTCACTGCGGCGACCGGATGGCCACTTGCCACGACATTCGCACCGGAGCGCCCTGCAGGCGTCCGTGCATTTCACCGGATTCGGGTGCGTTCACGCGGCCTGGTCCCAACCGAGCTTCGATGGGGTGCGGAGGTAATCACGCAACCCCAGCATCGTGCGCCACGTGACAAAAACGAAACTGGCTGGCAGCGCGAAAAGCCGATGCCGTAACCGAGGCGCCGCCAGGCCAACTCCGGCCAGCAGGTAGAACGCCATCTGTCCGGCCAGCAGGGCACGGTAGGGCGCGAACCGCAGCAGCGCCAGATTCGCGGCAAGCATCGTGACCAACAGCGGGAAGCCGAGAAGGCGGAGGTACTTATGCGAGATGAGCTGCCACCACAGCCGGTTGTGCCAGGGCAGCAACCAGCGCGGATAGCGGAACAGCATCTGGAAGTTCCCAGCCATGGTACGACGCTTGCGCCGATGCTCGATCCCGAGCGCGAAGGGCTGCGGGTCGGTGGCCCTTGCCGCCGGCTCGTAGACCACCCGGAAGCCCTGCTGTGCGATCAGCATGGGAATGACGACATCGTCCAGGATGGTGTCCTCGGGGATGGCGACAAAAGCGGCTCGGCGGACGGCACAGATCGCGCCGGTGTAACCGATGGACGAATCGAAGGTGGCTTCCTGACGCCGCACGAAGTTCTCGAGTCGCCAGTGGGCGTCGACTCCGCCGCTGACGGCATCGGTTCCGGAGACCACCTCGAGAGCGCCGCAGACCGCCCCGACCTTCGGATCGGCAAAGCAACGGACAAACTCCCGAATGGTTTCGGGGGCGAAACACTGGCGCAGGTCGCCCAGCACAACGACCTCACTTGTGGTCTGGGCCAGGGCCGCATTGATGCCACTGGCCTTGCCGCGCTGCCGCTCGCGGCCAAGGACGCGCAGACGCGGGTCCCCAAGGGCATTGAGCACAGCCTCTGTACCGTCGGTGGAACCATCCGAGACCACCACGACCCCTAACCGCTCGGCAGGGTAGTCCGACTCCAGCAGATTGCGTACCCGCGCGACAACGCGGTCGACGCCGTTGCGCACCACCACCACCGCAGTGACCGTCGGCAGGAAGTCGGCGCCTCCCTTGCCCAGCGGGCGCGGGCACAGCCGGGCCAGCAATGCTACCAGCACCGGATAGCCGAGGAACGCATAGGCAAGAGTCAGGAAACTGACCCAAAAAACGACCTGCGGTACTATCGTGGTCAGAAAAGCCACTGTTCTCGACCTGTGCAATAAGGATGGGCCGTGGTATTCAGCCCCAAAGGGGCGTTTCATACCAGCCTAGGGCGACGCCCTGTGTACCCGTCCACAGCACGGTTTGAGCCCTGGATGGACGTTTGATGCGACCTGGGCCCGAAGGTAGGACAGATGGCTCGTCCCTACAGGGCTCAAACCCATAACCGTCCGATTCACAGGGCGTTGCCCTGGGCTGAACCCTTGTATGAGACTTGCAGCAACCTCCTATGGCACCAGGCGCTTCCCATTCCGCCCTTCGTCCGCCGCGGCGGAC
>CAIZKT010000306.1:0-10537 GCA_903933565.1 uncultured Victivallales bacterium
CCCATCACCCGCTCCCACTGCTTCTGCGTCAGCTCGAACACCCCGATGTAGAACTCCTGCGTCAGGGTCACCTCATGCTGGGTCTCGTTGATTTCGCGCCCCAGTTCGCCGAGCGGGCTGCCCATGGTGAAGGATGGGTTGGTCTTGGGAAGACGTCGCAACACCAGCTTGGTGGTCTTGTGCTCCGCCGTCCAGCCCCCGACAGGGATGGCCCAGAGATACGCCACCGGGTAGCTGGTGGCAGTCGAACCGGCGGAAAGATCGATCACCAGATAGACCGGGTCCGTGGCTGTGATCTCGACCCGTAACTGCGCGGTGTGCTGGTCATCCCAGTCCGCACCCATGTCCCAGACCACCGCCTTGCCGACGCCGGCGCTGATTCCCACCCCCAGGTCGCCGCTCAGGCTTGCGGTTGGCAGCGTCCAAGTCGCGCCGTCATCGGCCGAGAGGCGCATGCCGATCTGGACCGGCTCTGCGGCGGCCAGGTCGTAGCCGATGTCCACCAGCTTCGTGCCGGGCCGTTGTATGACCGTCAGATTCGACACCACCGGGTCGGCGGCCCACGCCAACCCCAACGCCAGCCAGCCGCTCACCAACCAAGCTACCCTTGCACGCATTGTGCCTCTCCCCGTTAGTGTCAAGGTGCTCAACCGCCGTACCATAGGCGTACGGTAGGCGGATCCCGCCAGAGTGCAAGAGCGGCAGGGCATAGTCGCCGCGCCTGAAGGGCGAGGGGCAGCTGAAGGGCGACCGGCCGCCGGAGCCGTCCCTCGCCGGGCCCCGGCCATCCGGCTCGCGGGCGCCTTCGCGCCTGGGGCCACTCGCCCTCCACCAGAACGGCTCGCGGGCGTCTCGCCCTCCATGGTCCGCTGCCAACTTCACTGAGAAGCTGTGAAGAAATGCCCGAGCCGCCGTCGACAAGCCACTTTACGTGGTTCATCCAGGCACGACTCCGATACCGATTCCGCCTTCGCTCCCGATTTTTTCACAGATTCTGAGGCATTACCAATCCGCGGGAGCGGTTCTTTCGCAACCCTGGCGGGCTGGCTATACTATGAGGCGAACTCCCAGAGCGGGGTCTGACCGGGGGTTGGCCGTCCGGTCCGGTTCTCCTGCGGCTTCCGGCCTGTGGGTCGAAGAAACCTGAAAGAGGAGTCCTCACCATGCGTCGTCTGTCGCTGCTGGCCCTGCTGTGGGCCGTCCCCTGCTTGGCCGGCGCCATTGCCGGCCGTGTCTTCCTCGACGGCAATGCCGATGGCCTCTGGCAGGCCACCGACACGCCCTGCCCTGGCGTGCTGGTCAGTGACGGCCAGACGCTGGTTGCCACCGCGGCCGATGGGACCTACACGCTGGCCGCCTCCGACGGGCCTCAGGTGGTCTTCATCGAGAACCCGGCCCAGACCTGGCCCGCCCAAGGCTTCTGGCGACACCTCAGCACCGGCACGGGCACCGCGGACTTCCCGCTGCGCAGTCAGGAGCAAAAGCTCCCATTCATCTTTGTGCAAGGCACGGATTTGCACACCCGACCCGACGTCGGCGACAAGATGGCGCAGTACGTCGCTGCGGTGAACAACCTACCCTTCCCGGTGGCCTTCGTGGTGCATACCGGCGATCTGGTGGTGGACGCTGCGGCCGGCGGGGTTGCCCCGGCCCGGGCGCTCTTCGCCACGTACCAGACGCAGGTGGCGGGCCTCAAGGCCCCTCTCTTCAACCTGCCTGGCAACCACGAGCACGTCTCCTGGTACATGCCGACCTTTGACGCCAACGAGCCGGGGATCGGCAAGGGCCTCTACCGCGAGGTCTTCGGGCCCATGCACTACGCCTTCACCTACGCCGGGGTCAGATTCATCGCTCTGGATGGCACCGATTTCAAGGACGGCAAACTGGTGTACGGCATGCCCGCCGAGTGCCTGAGTTGGCTCAAGGCCTACCTGGCACGGGTGCCGGCCACGGACCGGCTGGTCCTGCTGGTCCACGAGCCCCTGTCCTCCTTGCCGCAGAAGGCTGAACTCGAGCAGGTGCTGGCGGGCCGAAAAATCGTGGTCACGCTGGCCGGTCACTGGCACACGACCAACCGCACCACCTTTGCCGGCGCGCCGGAAATCATCGGGGGAGCGACCTCCTACGCCTGGCATGGCGCGATCCCACCCGCGGACGCCATGGGCTACCAGGTGGTACGCATCAGCGACAGTTCTTTCGACAGCGCCTTCGGCGACTGGGCCGAGAAGTACCCGGTGACGATCGCTACCCCCAGCTACTGGGCCGGTTGCGCTGGCAAGACCGCGGTCAGGGTGCAATTCCTGGACCCGAAGGCCGAGGTGCAGAGCGCCCAGATCAAGCTTGAGAACGTTAGCCAGGAGGTCACCGCCCTCGGCCAAGACGGGCTCTACCGCAGCGCCAGCGCGACGCTGGACCTCACGGCCCTGCCCGACGGTATCTACGACCTGTACGTGACCTTGCGTGGCAGCGGCGAGCCCTTTGTGGAGAAACAACCACGCCTGCTGCGAAACAAGCAGGATGCCCCCTTCACAGCAACCGGTCCGGCAACGCTTCGCATGCGCCTGAACAAGGTGAACGCCGCCAATCTCATCAAGGTCAATGGGGAACAGGTGGGGACGACGCCGGCCGATGCCGGCCCGCAGCAGGCCTTCTCGGTCGCCGTGTCGGCCACCTTACTGCGGCGGCTGAACCGCATCGAGTTCTTCAGCGTGCTTCTGCCTGACGGCAAGACCTACGATGACTTCTGGGCTGGGCAACTGACCCTCGAATACGGCGGCAAGGCCTACCGCGACCCCCGCTCCTCGGGCGGCTCTTCCGCCACCCTGAACGGCACCCAGCCGAGCACCTGGCCGTGCTGGATCGATCTGGGCTATCCCCAGAGATGACTTAGCTCGGAGTATGCCTGCGGTGACCGCGCAACAAGTGCAGATATATCGGGCGATGCCGGCAGCGGAGAAGCTGAAACTGGCAGAGCGTTTCTATTGGGATTCCCGAGCTCTCAAGGCGAGTGGCTTGCGGGCGTTGCATCCAGACTGGCCGGAGGACAAAGTTCAGCAGAAAGTCCGGGAGCTCTTCCTCTATGCGACAAGCTGAGTTGTTCCTCCTTTTCACGTTGCCCCTCGACGCTCTTCGGGTGGAGTACATGGTCAGTGGCTCCGTGGCGAGCATGGTCTATGGTGAGCCCCGCCTGACCAATGACATCGACATCGTCCTCAGTCTCAACTCCTCCCAGGCCATGCAGTTGTCTCAGGGGTTTCCGCAGGACCGCTTCTACTGTCCTCCCGAGGAGGTGATACGGATCGAAGCCCGACGTGGCCACCGCGGACACTTCAACCTCATCCACCACGAGAGCGGCCACAAAGCCGATATCTACGTCTGCGGCGCCGACCCTCTGCAGGCGTGGGGACTGGCCAACCGCCGCAAGATCGAGATCGGACCGGACACCTCCATCTGGGTCGCACCCCCCGAGTACGTGATCCTGCTCAAGCTCGAATACTTCCGCGAAGGCGGTTCAGAGAAGCATCGGTCGGACATCCAAGGAATGCTCGCGGTCTCCGGTGACCTGCTTGACTGGACGCTTCTGGAGGACTGGGTCACCCGGCGTGGTCTCGCGTTGGAGTGGCAGATGGTCAAGGGCAGCAACTGGAATCCGCCTCGGTGAGGAGGTCGTGATCGTTTCCACGGCATCGCCCTTCAGCGCAGCCAACGACCGAGGCCAGGTGGGGAGAACCCACGGCCTGAAAACGGCCCGGGCCGGGTCAGTCGGCCTTGGGGGTCTTCGGCCTGGGGCCCACGGCTGTAGCCGCGACCTGCGGGGTCAGACAGCGGATGGCCTCGCTCAAGGTCTTCTGGCCGTAGCGGACATGCTCGCGCATGGCGCTCTGGGCGGTGTCGGCCTGGTGGTCACGCAGGGCCTTGACCAGACGCAGATGCCACCCGGACGGCACCGGTGCGAGGGTGGCATTCACCCAGTTGACCTGCATCAGATGGCGCACCCAGACCCCCCGCAGTTGCTGTACCAATAGGGGGAAGCCGGCCAGCTCGGCCAGGCGCAGGTGCAGTTCCATGTGCAGTTCCATGCCGATCACCGAGGCCGGGTCGCCACGCTGCATGAGGCTATCGAGGCGGCGTGCGGCGGCCTCCAGCTCGTCCAGTTGGCGCTCGTCTGCGGACTCCGCCACCAGCCAGGCCACCTGGCACTCGATGGCCTCGCGCAGCATGCATTCGTTGCCGATGCTCTCAAGGCTGATGGCTCTGACCCGGGCCCCGCAGTTGGGCTTGGATTCCACCAGGCCGTCCTGCTCGAGCCGTAGCAGGGCCTCGATCACCGGGATGGGGCTGACGCCAAACCGGCGCGCGATCTCGCGGCGCACCAGGCGCTGTTCTGGCCGGATCGCGCCGGTGGTGATCTCGCGCAACAGGGCCCGATAGACCCGGTTGGCCAAGGTCGCGGAGGTATCGCGGGCGCTTTTCTCCATGGTTGGGGGCAGCGGCATCAGTCTTCCGCGATCGTCCATAGGGAGCGGCAGGAGAGGGCGATCCGTGGCATCAGCATGGTTTCGCAGTGGCCATCCACCAGCAGCAGATTGGCCTGCGCATTGTGGACGCCACAGGGGGCGTAGTCCAGGCTGCCGGCGGGCCCGATCAGCGCACTGTTCCACTCCTGCACGCCAGCCGCCAATTGCGCCAGACTGTTACGCCGATCCGCGAGTACCAACATGGCGGCGGGGGTGCCGATCAGACTCGTCTTCCGCGGCCCCCCTCGCTTCAGCGTGGCGTGAGGGAACTGGAACCCCATGCCCCAGTCCGGGGACGTGACCGTGTCGTCGGCAGTGGCCAGGGCACCCGAGTAGTTCCAGCCATAGTCCGAAACGCCGACGGGGGGCGGCGCCGACGGGCAGCGGTTCAGCTCCACGGCGCCCCCCACCAGGGGCAGAAGGATCTGGTACCAGTAGCGGCCTTGCAGGTAGTGGCAGGTGTAGTACTCATCCGAGTCGCCCGCATACATGGTCAGGGCCAGTCCCCACTGCTTAAGATTGGACTTGCAGTTGGTGGCCCGCGCCTTCTCCCGGGCCTGCGCCAGGGCTGGCAACAGCATCGCCGCCAGAATGGCAATGATGGCGATTACGACCAGCAACTCAATGAGAGTAAACCCTCGGGTTCCGGACCCGCCAGAAGTCTTGCCCTGAGTGGATGGACGCCTCTTCCTCATCATGTCGTACTCCTTGCCAGTTCAGCCTCGGGAGCGTTGCCGATCGCCTGCCCGCAGTCGTGGCTCGCTGCCTGCCAATGATATACCATAGTAGCAATTCCGTGTCAAGCGCCTGCCGCCCGGAGGGGCAATGCCTCCGTCGAGGCTGCTGGACTCGTCTGGTCGGGGTCGGGCCTGGCTGAACCACGTAAAGTGGCTTGCGGACGCCATCTCTCGTCCGCTGGTCGGCCCGACCGTCCCCCTGCCCTGGAGCCGGCGGTCCCCGCCGTATTCCCATCCAGAGACGGCGGAAGTCCTGCCCGCAGGCATGACGGCCCGCCGACCTCCACGCCCTGCGGGCGGAAGAGACGGCCAGGGACGGCATCTCTGGTCCGCCTTGCGCCAGACGGGCGCCAGGCGTGGAACCGCGGTCGGCCCGACCGTCCCCCCACCGCGATGACCACCCCTGAACTGACCCGCGCCCGGCCGCCGGACGCGCTCTTGACGGAGAGGCTTCGGCACTTATGATATATAAAATATCCAGAGAGAGGAGCCTCATCATGCGACAACCTCTGCGTATCCTGGGCCTCGTGATCAGTCAGGCGCTCGCCTTGGGCGCTGCCGACCTGCCAGCGCCGCTCATCGACCTGCCGCTGGCCGGTAGTCTGGTCAACCGCGGCACCCTGGGCGGGGAGGCCGCCCTGGTGGAATACGCCGCGGGCGAAGGCCCGCTCTACGACGTCTCGCCCTTCGGCGAGTGCGTCGACTTCACCCAAGCCTCCCGGCACGGGGGCGTCCTGAGTGAAGACGTCGCCCCCGCCGGCGGCGCGGTCGTCTTCCCCGGCGAGCGGCTGGTCAACCTCGACACGTTTACGCTGGTGGTCTGGGCCCGCCAGAACCCGGTGGCGATGGGGGTGAGCGCGCGTCTGGCCATGACCGAGACGGGCCTGGACCTGCTGCCCACACCCTACGGCATCGCTCTGAGCTTCCTCTCCAGCCAGGACCAGAAGACGACCGCCAGCCTGAACGTCGAGGGGGCTGACCGAGGGCGTCTGCCGGCGGTCAGCGACTGGCGATTCACGGCGGTAGCGGTCGACCAGGAGAGGGCGTACGGCTACCTCGGCGGGCTCACCACCGAGCCCGTGGCGCTACGGCAGGCACCCCGCCCCGGGCCGCTGCGGCCGGATTGGGGAAAGCTGGTCATCGGCAATCTCATCCAGATCCGACCGTTCAACGGCTGGATCGCGCGCTTCCGGCTCTACGACCGGGCCTTATCCGCCGCGGAGATCGGGGCTCTCGCCGCGGCCGATCGGGCCGACGTCGCCACGGCCACCGCGCAGACACTCCAACCGCGGCCGGACTCCGCCCGGGCGCCGGTGTTCAAGCGCTCCGCCATCCCATTCTCGACCCGCTGGCAGCGTCCCGAAGCCCTGGCGCTGATGGACTCGTTCCACGCCACCGACTGCCTGTGGGTCTACGGGAGCAAGAAGGACTACGCTGCCGCGGTCCAGGCTACGGGGCGGCGTTACCAAGGCGCCCTGAACGGCCTGCAGGGCACGGCCAAGGCCAACCCAGGGAATTCCGCCGTGGGCGACACCTCCGGCCGGCACGAAGACCTGGATGGCAACAAGAACATGCCGAGTTGGATGGTGACGTTCAAACCGCCGCACTACACCGGCTGCTGCAACCAGTCGGCCTTCCGCGAGCTCTTCTTCACCGACGCCAAAGCCTACGTCGACCTCGGCGTGGACATGATCCACGTGGACGACTCCTCCATGAATGCCTCCTGGGTCTCCTATACCGGGGTCTGCTTCTGCGAGGCCTGCCGGACCGGCTTCCGAGAGTACCTGCGCCAGGCCCACACGGCCGAGGAACTCAAGACCCTCGGGATCGAGGCCGTCGAGCGCTTCGACTACCGGGAGCACCTGAAGGCCAACGGTATTCCCGACGCGGCCACCTACCGCAAGCAGTTCAAGAGCCTGCCGCTCACGCCGGATTTCGTCGCCTTCCAAACCCAGAGCACCCGCGCCTTCTACCGTGATTTCCGCGCCCGGCTGGACGAGTGGTCGCCGACCAAGCATATCGCCATATCCGTCAACGAGGGCATCCCTCTGCCGGTCGCCGACGCCCCGGGCCGACTGGTCCATGCTGACCTTATCGACTTCTATCATGGCGAAGCCTACGACCGCAGTTTCGCTACCAACCTCAGCGGCGGCAAGACGGCGGAAGCGCTGGGCCTGCAACAGGTCTCCACGCCGGTACTCGAGGGTGTCGCCGATGGCGCCCGGACCCTCGCTCTCGCCTATGCGTTGGGCCAGTTCCAACTCGTGCCCTGGGACCTCTACATGGGTTCGGATGCAACCGGCAGCCAGCCGCGCTACAACGGCACGCGGGAGGACTTCGGGGCGTTCTACGACTTCATCCACAACCAGCCACAGCTCTTTGACTCGGCCCGCAGCCTGGCCGCCGTCGGCGTACTGGTGAATGCCGACCTGGAAACGACCCCGCGCCTCACCCGCCTCTGCGAGAAGTTGGCGGGGCGGCAACTCCCGTTTCACCTCATCGTCAGCGCCACCCGGCAGGCACGCATCCCACTCCGTGAGGCGGACCTGCGCTGCCTGCGAGCGTTGATCACCCTCAGCCCTCCTGACGGGTTGCCGACCGAGGACCGTGCCTGCCTGGACCGGGTCCTGGCCGAGCGCCGACTGCGGCTGGTCGGCCCCGACGTCGACCTGGATGCCTTCATCGCCGCCCGCGGCCTGGACACGCTCGGGCTGGAGGGCCCCGCGGGCATCGCGCTGTTCCCGCGCCGGGCCGCCGACGGTACTCTCCTCATTCATGCGGTCAACTGGACGATCTCGGCTGACCCCAAGCGGCCGGAAGTCTACGGCCAGGTGACGATTGCCCTGCGCCATCTGCGCCAGTGGGGAGCGCTCGGTCGAGCCACCTACTGGCAGCCTGGCGCACCACCGGTCGAACTGACGCCGGAGCCGCATGCGGATTCGGTGCGTTTCACCCTGCCGCGCCTGGAGACCTGGGGCATCCTGGCACTGGCGGTCCCGTGATCACGGTAGTCAGGCGCGGCTGGGGCACCCCTACACCAGGCGTAAGACGGAGTTCTTGTTGGTGACCGGACGCAGCCTCATCATGGGTGTCCTGGGCGTTGTCCTGATCAGCGCCTTCTGCTACTTCTTCGACGGCATCATCGGGCAGGGCCTGCTCATCTCGTCGCTGATGCCGGTCGCGGTCTACGGCCTGCTGCTCCTGTTCCTGGTGACACTTCACCCAGCGCTCTGCCGGTTCGGCCGGGGCATGTGCTTTTCGGGGCGGGAAATCGCCGCGGTGGTCTGCCTGATCCTGATGGTCTGCGGCATCCCGGGTCGCGGCTTGGTCCAGTACCTTCCTCCCGCCGCCATGTTCCCACACCACGACGTGCGGGTACAGCCGGGCTGGGCCAGCGAGGAGGTGCTCGCCCTCGCCCCGCCCCGGATGCTGGCTGACATCAAAGGCCGCGAGAACCGGGCGCTGGAGGGTTACCTGACCGGCTTGTCGGTCGGCGACCGCCTGATCTCACCGCTGGAGGTGCCCTGGTCCGCCTGGATCCGCACGCTGGGCTTCTGGATACCCCTCATGCTCACAGCCACCCTGGCCCTGCTCGGACTGGCTGCCGTGTTCCACCGACAATGGGTCCACCACGAACAACTGCCCTATCCCATCACCACCTTCACCCAGGCACTCTTGCCGGATGAAAACGGGCGCCTGGCCTTTCTCGGCAGTCGGTTGTTCTGGGCCGGCTTTCTGCTGGTGTTCGGCATTCAGCTCAATAACTACCTGCTGAGATGGCTGCCGGATTACCTGCTCTTCATCAAGACGTCGTTTGACTGCAGCGCTTTCAGCAGCCTCGTTCCGGCGCTCACCAAGGGCAATGGCCTGACCCTCTTCCAGCCCTGCATCATCTTCCCGGTCCTGGGCCTGGCCTATTTCCTCTCCGCCGATGTCTCGTTCACGATGACGGCGACACCTTTCGCCTTCGCCCTGCTCTATGGCCTGTTCGAGCTGCGCGGCGTGCCCTTTGGCGGCAGCCGGATGCTCGGTCCGACCATCCAGCAATCCATCTTCGCGGGCGGCTATGTCGCCATCGTGTTGATGGTGTTGTACACCGGCCGCTACTATTACGGCACTGTCCTGCGCCGCAGTCTGAGCCTTGGGCGCCGGGTGGATGCGGAGCCCTACGCCGTCTGGGGGATGCGGGCCTTTCTGGCGGGCACGCTGCTGTTCATCCTCCAGCTCGTGTGGGTCGGCCTGGACTGGCAGTTGGCGGTGGTCTACACCTTTCTGGTCTTCATGATTCATGTCGTGGTGAGTCGACTGATTGCCGAGACGGGCTGCTTCATCGTCGGCACCTACGTCTATCCCTGCGTCATGATCTGGGCTTTCTGCGGCACCGCGGCGCTCGGCCCCCAAACTCTGCTGATCATGTTCCTGGTCTCCACCATCCTGGTCAGCGGGCCCGGCTGGGCACCCATGCCTTTCTTTGTGCAGGCACTGAAACTCGGCGATGTGTACCAGGTGGACCTGCAGCGCCTGCTGAAATGGAGCCTGGCCGTGATCGTCCTGTCCCTGTTCGTTGCCATCCCCTGCACCCTCTACTGGCAGTACCAGCGCGGCGGACCGACCACCAGCGCGCTCACCCTCAGTTGGACCCGGCGAACCGCGGCGTTTCCGTTCGAGAATATGGTGGAAGTGAAGCAACGTCTGCGCGCCCAGGGACAACTCGAGACCGCCTCAGCCCTGCACGGCTGGTCCCGCCTGAGCCATCTCGATCCCGACGGCAAGCAGGTGTCGGCCTTCTTCATCGCTCTGGCCATCGCCCTCGCGGTCAGCCTGGCCCGGCTGCGCTTCACCTGGTGGCCGCTGCATCCGATGGGGTTTGTCTTCCTGGGCGGCTTTCCGGCCTACTATCTGTGGTTCTCGTTCCTGCTGGCCTGGCTCACCAAAGTAGCGGTCACCCGGTACGGCGGCGCGCGGCTGTACGAAAGGCTGAAACCGCTCATGGTCGGCTTCATCGCCGGTGGGGTTCTGGGTGGACTCCTGCCGATGCTGACGGGAGCCGTTTACTATGCTGTCGCCGGCCATCCCCTCTGACGGCTGGGCGGAAGGTCTCAGCGCGAAAAACAGACCTGGGCAATAAGGATGGGCCGTAGTATTCAGCCCCAAAGTGGGCGTTTCATACCAGCCCAGGGCAACGCCCTGGGTACCCATCCACAGCGAAGATTGAGCCCTGCAGGGGCGGACCATGCGACCTCGGCGTGAAGGTAGGGTAGATGGCTGAACCCTTGTATGAGA
>CAIZKT010000307.1:0-2167 GCA_903933565.1 uncultured Victivallales bacterium
ATGGGTTTGAGCCCTGTAGGGGCGAGCCATCTACCCTACCTTCGCACCGAGGTCGCATGGTCCGCCCCTTCAGGGCTCAATCCGCGCTGTGGACGGGTTACCCAGGGCGTTGCCCTGGGCGCCCAAAGCGCCCCTTTGGGGCTGAATACCTCGGCCCATCCTATTGCACAGGTCTGACAATAAAAAGGGGGCAGGAAGCCTCTCTGAAGCCGTCCTGCCCCCGGTTATCGTGTCTTGGCAAGCGCCCCCTGGCGCCCCCCGTCAACGGGCCCTCAACTCAACCGCCGTGTGACGGCGGCAACCACCCTACGGGAACGGATACCATCCGAGCGGGTCGAGATCCGTATTCGCAGGAATCAACGGATAATTGTTCTTGAGCAGGAAGGCGTTGATGGCTTCCACGACCTTCCCTGCCCGCACGCCGTTCTGCGCATGGCCGTTAGCGTTCGTTGGCGTAATTATCAGGTTTGCCGTCGTCGTGAGCGCTGTATCCTGGACGAACGCGACTTTGCCGGCGCCGAACTGCGCGTCCACCGTGGTCAATCCCACATCCAGCGCCATCAACTGGCTATACGAGGCAATCAAACTGCTGATGGTCGGATTGTACTGCGAGTTCCCGGTCAACTTGTCCGTGACCGCGGCGGCGGCATAAACCAGCTCGCCAACGCCTAATTTGTCGTCGGCGCCGCCGATGACCCAACCAGCGGGCGGGGCGTCACCCCACGGGGCGTTGATGTCACAGACGCCAGTCCGCGTCTTGAGCTTCGGTACCGAGGAGAAGAAACCACCGCCCGCGAAGTCGACCGCGGTGCCAATGTTATAGGCGTAGGCAAGCTTCGGGTCCCACACGCCGTCGGGGCGATGGCGGCCGACCCCGTATTCCACCGCGCCCATGGTCTCGAAGAGCAGATTGCCCTCGCCAGTCCAGACGCCGACTGCGGTCATCTGAGGCGTGTAGGTGACGGTTGCAACGAGGAAGTAGTAGACTTTCGGCTTGGCGGCCAGCGTAACGGCAACAACCCCCAGCTCCGCCTCCTGGACTTCCGTCGCCGAGCCATTGTAGACATAGTGAACCGTGTCCGTAGTGACGCCTTTCAGCACCACAAGCTTGGTGACCTCGGTCACTGCGAACTCCGCCGTGACGATCTTGGTGGCCTGGACAGCGAGATCCTGGCGGTTAAAGGGTGGCTTGAACTCACCCGCCTGGTCGCTCCACTTCACGAAGTGGTATCCCGCCTTCGGCACCGCCTTCACCATGGTGCCATTCAACCCTTGCAGGACCGTCTGTGTTGCCGTGCCGGAGATGGTGCCACCGACCCCGGCGCGATAGCTAAGCATGTACCGGCCGGCGATGGCGTCGAAAACTGCGGTCGTGGCCAGATCGGCCGCACCGTCGGTACGCAAGGGGTTCGTGCTATGATTGTCGCTCCAGTGCACAAAGCGGCACTGCGCCATCGGTACCGCCTTCACCGCGGTGCCAGTCTTCCCTGCCAGGACCGTCTGCGGGGTCTTGCCGGAGATGGTGCCACCCGGGCCCGCGGTGTAGGTCAGCGTAAAGGCGGCGAGCGGCGCGCCCGAGAGCATGTAGATGCCGCCAACCAAGAGTGTGAGAAAGAATCTTTTCATCCTGCTACCTCCATCTGCTTGTGCTGACCTGTTCATGGCCTTCTGTACAACCGCGCAGTCCTGACACGACCGACGTATGCGGCTCGGTGAAACCGCCACGCCGCCCCTCCTCACCCCACGTCCCAAGAGTCTGCAGGACGTTAGCCCTCACCGTCCCGAGCACTACGCATGCCGTTGCCTGTCCGTGGTCTCGATGCAAAACCGCAGGCCTATTATGGACTGCCGCCGAGGTGAAGTCAAGAGATAGGGGACTTAGACCGCGGAAAAAAGATTGACCGGTGCCATAGGGGAGGCCGTCTGGAGCGCTGAAGGCGCGCTGCGCTACCGACCCAGGGCAACGCCCAGGGGTGACTCCTCAGGTGCAACTGCGCATCCTGCCCCAACGGGGCTGCGTACCCAAGCCCAGGGTTGGCCGCGGCGTCGGCCTACCCTGGGTGATCAAGGCAGCCAACCCAGTCTACCCCAACAGGGTTGGGTCAGGGTGCCAAGACGCAACCCCGTTGGGGTAGGAGGCCATGACCCTATATGACCCAGGGTAGCG
>CAIZKT010000308.1:0-5615 GCA_903933565.1 uncultured Victivallales bacterium
CGTTGCGGGCGGGTTCGCGGTGTCCGCCGTCTGCAAGACCCCCATGTACGGCGGCAGCCCCGGCAGTGCCGGTGCGGACCGCCGGCTCCAGGCGAGAGGCTGGTGAGCCTAGGGTTCTGCAAGAGCCTCGCCGGATCGCCTGGAGGGCGCCTGGGGTCATACGAGGTTGCTGCAAGTCTCAGCCACGCCCCGTCGCCTCTTCTCCCTTACGATCCGGGCGCGACGTGTTTGCTCAGGTTACCCGCGGTCACCGCCACGTCGTAGGGGAGCGTCAGCACGTCACGGACGAGACAGAAGGGGGCCAGCAGGCCGGTGCCGATGTGCCGGAGGCCGCTCATGAATGACACCCCCGGCAAGGGCGCGGCGAGGCACTCCACCACGCCCATAGGCAGCAACAAGATCTCGCCGACGTCCAGAGGGATCTTGGCGACCTCCTGCACCAGGCCGATGCCATCACGCAGGACCGGCGCCGCCTGCTGCACTCCCGCCACCGTCGGCGCCAGCGGCGTCGCCGCCGCGGCGCAGGCCACGACTCCGAACAGCAGCACCAATGACCTACGACGCATGGACGGTGGCTCCCGCGGTCATGCTTGTCCGCCCTGCGGGTCCTGGCGTCAGGCCCGCAGCCTCAGGATCTCGGCGGCGTGGGCTGGCGTCAGGTCGCCGTACTCGCCCAGCAACTGGCCACGCTCGCTGAAACGTTTCTGCACCTTCGCCGCCGCCTCGGCCGCCTGGATCCCGTACTCCGACAGCCGGGTCGGCATGCCGAGCACGCGGAAGAAGGCCTCGGTGCGGGCGATGGTCGCCTCGGGCGTCGTGGCTCCCCAGAGACGCTGGCCCAGTTGGGTAAGTTTCGCTCCTTTGCGCTGGATCTGGTGGGTCCAGATGCCAGGCATAACCACCGCCAGCGACTCGGCGTGATCGAGCCCGTAGAAGGCGGTGAGTTCGTGCCCGATCATGTGGGTCGCCCAGTCCTGCGGCACGCCGCAGCCGATCAGCGTGTTCAGTGCCAGCGTGGCAGACCACATGAAGCTGGCGCGGGCGTCATAGTCCCGCGGCGCGGCCAGGGTCAACGGGCCGATCTCGAGCAGGGTGTGAATCACGCCCTCCGCCAGGCGGTCCTGCAGCGGCGCCGCGGCGGGGTAGGTCATGTACTGCTCCATCACGTGCGCAAAGGCGTCCACAATGCCGTTACGGACCTGCTTCTGCGGCAGCGAATAGGTGGTCTCGGGATCGAGCACCGAGAACACGGGAAAGGACAGGGGCGAGCCGAAGAAGAGCTTTTCCTGCGTCGCCTGCCTGGAGATGACCGAGTTGCCATTGGACTCGGAGCCGGTGGCGGGCAGGGTCAGCACCGTGCCCAGCGGTAGGGCGCGCTTGACCCCAGCGCCGGCGCTGGTCAGGATCTCCCAGGGATCGCGCCCTTCGTAGCAGGCTGCCGCGCAGATGTACTTGGCCGCGTCAAGCACGGACCCACCGCCGACCGCCAGCACGAACCCGACCCTCTTCTCGCGCCCCAGCGCCACGGCCTTCATGCAGGTCTCGTGCAAGGGATTCGGTTCGATGCCGCCAAACTCCACCAGTGGTGAGTGCGAGGCCAGGGCGGCCTTGACCTGGTCGTAGACGCCATTGCGCCTGATCGAGCCCCCGCCATAGAGCAGAAGCACGGGCACCGTGGTCGGCACCCGGCTGGCGATCTCTGCGATCATGCCTTTGCCGAAGAGTATCTCGGTGGGATTCTTGAAGATGAAGTTCTGCATGACTGTCCGTTTTCCTTTCAGCGAGTGCGACGAATCCTGCTTGTGCTTGTGCGAGGCTGAGGGCGCTACGACCCTGCCCGCGGGGCGGGCCGTCAGGTCGGCTCAGCGCCGACGGCAGGAGGACACGACCCAGGCGCCGTTCTGGCGCGCAAAGCTGAACTCCCACTGTACGCTGACGCCAGCCGCCCCGTCCGCATGGGACAGCGACACCGTCGCGACGGCGCTGTCGCCGGTCACCGTGAGGGCACGAAAGCGGCCCGCCTTCATGTCCATCGACTGCGAGCGCAGGTACTGGTTCACCGCCGCCTCAAACGACACGGTGTTGACCGGCGGAGCGCCAGAACCGCAACCGTATCCCAGCGTGACGGTGCAGGCCAGGGCGAGGCAGAGCGTGCGGAACCACCAGGAACGGCATCGGGACATGTGCGTCTCCCTTGTTCGCGCGGCCGCTGTGTCAATCTGAGAGAGTAACCCGGTCTCGCGCCGCCAGCGCGGGTTCGTAGACTGCAACGGCCATACCATAATAGGTCGGCACCGCATACGAGAGCAGTTCCACCTCCATCGGCACGGCCTCGAGCGCCCCGGCCAGAATCAGCTAAGATCACCGTGTCCACCCGCGCTGCCGCGAACCGTCGTCCGGCCTCTTCCATCGCGGCCCGTGTCTCGGCCATCAGGGCAGGATCCGCCGCCACCTCGGCGACGATGCCAGGCCCGTGCGGCAGTATGGCGCCAAAGACGAGACTCATGTGGCTGCATGCACTCCCGGATGAGACCTTCCGCCCGCGGTGGCCAGAACGGATATTGCCTGCGACTGCGGTTGAACCGCTCTTGACCTGACAGTAACGTAAGCGCTGCCGTATCGCATACAAACGTATTCAACCTACTTGAGTGTAATAAGTTAAGGCTATGCGTTCAGGTTCTGCGAAGGACCTTACCGGAGGCGGTCATGTCCTCCTTGGGTTAGGCTGGTTCCAGGATCGACGCACAACCCCCTGACGAAAGGCTTTCGTAATGGAACTCCGTACCACCGCTGAACTGGTTCGCACCCACCAACTCCCCGCCCAGATGCCGAAGGTCGTGCTGGGTCGGAGCGGTCTGGAGGTCTCGGTGCTGGGCTGGGGCCAGCCCGGCCTGCCGGACAGCCCGGGCAATACGGCCGTGACGGCGGATGCGTACCAGCAATGCGGCGGCAACTTCCTGGACACGGCGGCCTCCTACGGCGCCAGCGAAGAGATGATCGGCAAGCATCTGGCGGACCGGCGCCGGGACTTCATCGTGGCCACCAAGTCACACCCGGTGGACGCCGACCAAACCCTGCGTGATCTCGAAACCAGCCTGCAGCGGATGAAGACCGACAGCGTCGACCTGCTCTACGCCCCGCATGGCTGCTGGGACGAGGAGCGCTTCCATAACTGCTTCAAGAAGGGCGGGGTCATCGACGGCGGGCGGAAGGCTATCGAGCGCGGTTTGGCGAAGCGTCTGGCCTTCAGTTTCGACTACTTCCAGAGCCTTGACATCCGGCGGCTGCGGGCGCTCATTGACACCGACGCCTTCGATGTCGTGCAACTCCCGTACTGCCTGGTTCAAGTCGAACCCGTGGACCAGGAAATCCTCCCCTTCGCTCGCGCTAAGGGCATGGGCATCATCGCGAATTTCCCGACGCTGAACGGTCTGACCGGTCGTGAGTGGGGCGTCTTCCACGCCGACTTCGAAGGAGTGGCGGACACGCCCGGTCAGGCGACCATGCTGGCGATCCTCTGCCATCCGCAGATCGACTGTGTTCTGACCCGCTTCAGCAGCCCGGCACGCGCCGTGGAAAACTGCTTTGCCGGCCGTCGGCTCGCCGCCATGACCTTGGCAGAGAAACAGGAGATCCGCCGACGAGTCGAGGCGCATGGCAACGTCCGCTACCTGCAACGCGACGCCTGCCCAGCAGCGCCGCCGCAGGTGCGGTTCCGGCACGGGATGATCTACTTCGACCTGTTCACCCGCTTCGGCTTTGGCGGCGCCCGGCCGATCGTCGAGCAATTCATCAAGCAGCTTGAGGCGCAGCCGGATTTTGCCTGGGATACCGAAGCGCGGGCCGCCGTCGATCAGGTTCGGCGCGCCTGCCCGGTGACGCTGGTAAAGTAGGGCGCCCCACCTGGCGGTCGTGAGCGTCGGCCCACGACCGCCGTTGACCTGCCTACACCAGGGTCTTCGCCCAGTCCCGCAGCTTGGCCAGCGGCGCGTTGTAGGCAAAGCCGACGCTGCAGGTGCGGGCCATAATGTCGAGGCTGCGGGCGCACATGTCGTGGCTGTACTCGATCTTACGGTGCGCCCAGGCGAAAGGATTCAGCTTCGGGTGGTGCGTCCGCTGCTTCATCAACGGCTCCCAGTTCGTGTAGACGTGCAGCCCCGAATCGATCGGCCGACCCAGCTTGTGCTGCGCCGCAAAAGCCTTGGCCGCGTCAACCGTCTCGAAGAGCAGCGTCAGAGCCAGGGCGTTCGCCGGATCGTGGTGCGGACTGACGCGGTAACGGGCTGATTTCGACACGATCTCCGCCACCAGCGCGCGCCGCTTCCGCAGCCCATCGATGAAGCCGTCCAGGCGCTTGAGCTGCTCGCCCATCATGGCGCCCTGAATCTCGCTGACGCGGAAATTTACCCCGGCAAAGAAGGGCACGTTGATACCGGCGTTCGCGGCGCGGGAGAACGAGCCGACATCGTGGTAGATCGTGGCCCGGTAGAAGGTCTCATCGTCATCGGAGAGCACGGCGCCACCTTCGGCGCAGGTGATGTTCTTGAACATATTGAAGCTGAACGCGCCTGCGTGGCCGATGGTGGCGACGCGCCGACCCTTGTAGACCGCGCCGACCGCCTGGCAGGCATCCTCGATGACCTTCAGGTTGTGCTTGGCGGCCAGAGCCATGATCGCGTCCATGTTGCACACCAGGTTACCCATGTGGACGGGCACGATCGCCTTGGTGTAGGGCGTGATCTTGCGCTCGACGTCAGCGGGGTCCAGCGTCAGGCTCTCATCCACATCGGCCATGACCGGCACCGCGCCGGCGGCCAGCGGTCCGAGCGCCGTGGCGATCCAGGTGTAGGCGGGCACGATGAACTCATCGCCCGGCCCGAGTCCGAGGCCCACCGCGGCGCAGGTCAGGGCCGCCGTGCCGCTGTTGACGGTCAGCGCATGCTTGACCTTCATCTTCTCGCACAGAGCCTGCTCGAACTTCTCGGTGTAGCCGCCCTCGCCACCGCGATAGCGCATGAACTGCTTGCCTGCGATCACCTTCCGGACCGCACGGATCTCCGCTTCGCCGATCTTGTGCATGGTCTGCCTCCATGATGCTTGACTGACGGCGTTACCCCTCGGCCTGACCGGACCGGGCAACCTCTACTCCGAATGCTTCTCGGTTTCACTGGGAACCCAGACCGGGATCCCCCTGCACTGAGGCCATACCGTAGCACGTTCGGCCAGGATGGCGCGCGGCGGCGGCGCCGGGGCGCAGTGGGTTCAGGGTTCAGGGTTCAGGGTTCAGGGTTCAGGGTTAAGGGTTAAGGGTTAAGGGTTCAGCCGAGCGCCCGGCGGGGGCCGGACATACCGGAATGAGACTTGCCGACGCGGGTCCCATTCCGATCCGGCCGGGACGCGCCGGATCGCCTGAAGGGCGGCCCTGCGTGGCCGCCGCCGCGCCGACGCAGCGGCGCCCTCCAACGCCCCTCGTCCGCCGCGGCAAGCATTTTCTACGGCCAATGACTTGGACTCAATGCTATCCCACGGCCGAACCGGATGGCAGCGGGGATCGATTTCACCACGAAGAACATGAAGGACCTGAAGTGGGATGGTCACCACAGAGAACACAGAGA
>CAIZKT010000309.1:0-6552 GCA_903933565.1 uncultured Victivallales bacterium
CGGCCGAGGAAACGGTCGCCGAACTGGCGCGGCGCAATGTCACGATCTCGCCGAGCGAAGTGCGCGAACTTGTGGCGCGCTTCGTCGTCAGTCTCGGCATCGCCCATGCCGAAGCCGCGCCGCGCCTGCGCCAGTGCCTGCAGACGGCGGGGGGATACATCCTGCACCTCGATTCGACCTGTAAAGGCGGCAGCGCACACCTGCTGACCGGGATCGACGAGGTCAGCGGCTTCGTCCTGCTCAACGCCAAGGTTCCCAGCGAAAGTGCCGACCAGATCGGCGCCTTCTTGCGCGACCTACGGCGCCAGTTCGGGGGCACCGGCGGCGGTGAGTTGCGACATGTCCAGAGGCATCCTCGCGGCGGTCGCCACCGAGTTTTCCGGTACGCCGGTGTTCATCTGCCACTTCCACTTCCTGCGCGATCTCGGCAAGGACCTCATGGGGCAGGACTACGACACGATCCGCAAGCGCCTCCGCTACCATGGGGTCAAGGCCGAACTCAGGCGTCTGCAGCGCGAACTGTGCGACGAGGTGAGCGCCCACGCCGAGGCGCTGGAGAAACTGCTGCATGCCATCGAAAGCGGCAGCGCCAACATCGAGCCTGCCTGTGCCTTGCCCTGCCCCGCGGTGATCGGGGCATTCGTGGCCTCGGTTCTGGACGCCGAGCACCAGGGTGACGGCTGCGGCTTCCCCTTCGACCGGCCACACTTGCTGTTCTTCCGTCAGGTCCAAGCCGTGTCGGCTGCCGCACAAGCGCTGCACCATGCCGCGCCGCTCGAACCCCATGAGCGCCAGCTCTGCAAACGCCTCGTCGAACTGCTGCTGCCCGTGTGCTCCGACCCTGCTCTCGCAGCAGCGGCGGACGCCGTGGAAGAGAGAGCAAAGGTCTTCGACCAGCTGAGACGCGCCATGCGCCTCGCTGAGCCGGGAGCTGGACAGGGACTGAACGACGCGGGGGCCAAGGTGCCGATCACGACGATCGAACGCAACGTTGAGCGCTTCTGCGAGCCGCTTCGAGCCGACCGGACGCTCATGGCCCGCAATGAGTTCAGCGCCATGCTCGCGCAGATCGACACGTACCGACCGATGCTCTTCGCCGACCCCATCTGCGTGCAGACCCCACAGGGATCCCGAACGCTTCAGCCCCAGCGTACCAACAACATCTTGGAGAGGTTCTTCCGCAGCCTCAACCGCCAGGGGTGCAAGCGCACCGGGAGGCGGCCGGGGGAGGCCTACCTCAACCGCATCCTGCCCGACACCACCCTGGTTGCAAACCTCGACAACCCCCGCTACTTCGAGCTGCTGCTCGACGGCTGCGAAAGCCTCACCGTACGCCTGTCGCGAGTCGATCCGAAGCTGCTCGACGCGACCCTGGCCGACCTCCGCTAGCAACAGGCCGGACTGACCCGCGCCCTGCGCGCCCGACTCCGCGCCAGGCCGTCTCCGCTGCAAATCGCCTGCTTCATCCTTACCCATTCGGCCTAATCAAATGGTATTCTGTTTCTATAGCTCCCCAGCATTGCGCGCAGCCCTTCCTTCACCGCAGAGAACTATTCACAAGAACACGAAAATCAGATTACCACTCCATCTGACCAGCTACATCCGTCAGAAGCGCACGGACCACGTCGCCGATTCCGTCGGCTACCCAGACGCCCAGCCCCCTCCGCTTGCCCTCACCCACGACGAGTTCCATCCCTACTCGGTTCTGTCACGGCTCCTGACCCATTACATTTTGCGGTCCAAAGCACTTGCGCCCCGACGATGCACTCACTAAGGTACACGGTTCGGTCCTGTAGCGGCACGGTGGCCACAATCGGCCTCATCCAGGCCCATTTCCTGGTGTTGTGTTCGCCTGCGGGGAGGACAATCGAGGTACTAGAGCACCCATGGTAACAAACAGCAGCAAACCCGGCAACGTAGAGCTCGACAATATGCCCAGCATGGAGCAATTGCTTGAGCAGACCGCAAAGTCGACCTTCCAAGAAGGGCGGATCATCAGTGGTAAAGTCGCGGAAAAGCGCGACAACGGCGTACTCCTAGACATTGGCTACAAGGCTGAGGGCTTCGTTGACCGTGAGGAGTTCAGGGACTGGGCTAGCCTCGCCGTCGGGCAGGCAGTTGACGTGTACATCGAGGAGATCGAAGACGAAGACAGCATGCCTGTCCTGAGCGTCCGGAAAGCCGAGCTGCAGAAGGCTTGGGATAACATTGTTCTGAACTACAAAGAGGGCGGCAACATCCGCGGCATGGTGCGCCACCGCGTCAAGGGTGGCCTTATCGTGGACGTAGGAGTAGAGGCGTTCTTGCCGGGATCCCAGGTTGATCTCGGGCCCGTGCGCAACCTAGACGACTACGTCGGCAAGGAAGAAGACTTCAAGATCCTCAAGATCAATCCAGACCGACGCAATATCGTCGTTTCGCGGCGAGAACTGCTCGAGGAGGCGCGGGCCGAGCAGAGAGCCAGGCTGCTCTCCGAGTTGAAACCTAATGAGATTCGCCGCGGTACAGTCAAGAATATCACGGACTTCGGTGCGTTCGTCGACTTGAGTGGTATGGACGGCCTGCTGCACATAACGGACATGTCATGGGGCCGTGTCAACCACCCAAGTGAAATCGTCAAGGTCGGCCAGGAAATAGATGTGATGATTCTGGACGTAGACCGCGAGCGCCATCGTGTCAGCCTTGGCCTTAAGCAGAAAGAAGGCAATCCGTGGGACACTGTCGATGTTAAGTATCCCGTGTCTTCGAGAGTCAAGGGGCGGGTGGTCAACGTGATGCCCTATGGTGGATTTGTAGAGCTGGAGGAGGGCATTGAAGGTTTGATCCACGTATCCGAGATGAGCTGGACAAAGAAGATAAACCGCGCCAGCGACGTGCTGCAGGTCGGGGACGAAGTAGAGGCGGTCGTGCTGGACGTTCAGAAGGACGCCCGCAAGATCAGCCTTGGCCTCCGTCAGACCTTGGCAAACCCGTGGGAACTCATCGCTCAGCAGTTCCCCAAGGGGACCAAGATCGTCGGCAAAGTGCGCAACATGACCAGCTATGGTGCATTTGTTCAGATCCAGGACGACATCGATGGCATGATCCACGTGAGCGACATGAGCTGGACCCGCAAGATAAACCACCCCAGCGAAGTCCTACAGCGGGGGCAAGAGGTCGAGGCTGTCATCTTGGATATCGATCCAGCCCAGCAGCGCATTTCTCTGGGTATGCGGCAGCTTATGGACGACCCATGGTCAAGCATCGAGCAGCACTACCATGTCGGGGATGTGGTCGAGGGTAAAATCACCAAACTCGCCTCATTTGGGGCCTTTGTTGAGCTTGCTAATGGCGTGGACGGGCTCATTCACATCTCTCAACTATCAGGCGAACGCGTCAACCGCGTTCGGGACGTGGTGAACGTCGGCGACCCGGTCAAAGCTCGGGTGGTAAAGATCGACGCGGAGGAACGTCGCATAGGCTTGAGCCTCAAGGACGCTTCGGAGGATACCGCCTACGCTGCCGACATGGACAGCATGCGCACTACCAACTCCGATCTGCGGCCAGGAGATGACCTCGTCGCCGTGGGCAACGTCTTCGACGAGGCCTTTGCCAAGGCTAGCATTGAGACGCCACCCCAGCCAGAGAAGCAACTTGATACGGGGGCGTCTGCCTCGGTCCCAGCGCCCTCCGAGAGCGACGTGCCCCCACCCCCTGCCGACACAGTCGCGGCAACGCCCGCCAGTCAGGAACATGCGGATGTATCGGAGCCGCCGATATCTGGCAGTGCCGCGCCAACAGTGGCAGACGACAGGGCGTGAGCGGCGGAAAGCACAGAACAGAGGAAACACGGCGTGTGCGGCGCCGCAGTGCCGGCCAGAATGAAAAAGCTTCGTGCGCGGCTTGCCAACGTAGATTCGCGTCGTACAGTACCAGCTCTAGCGTTTTTACGGTGCCCACGTAGCTCAGTCGGCAGAGCGCGTCCTTGGTAAGGACGAGGTCACCGGTTCGAATCCGGTCGTGGGCTCCATAGCCGAGTTGCTGGTACAGGCGGTTTCAGGGAACTGGCGTAGCCTTAGGACACGGCTCGGTGAGTCGGATAGCAGGTAGGTGCAGCAAAGAGTCTGGGGCACGCCGGCAAAAGATGGTAGTAGGTATTTTGGCGGCCTTACAAGTCAGAAGGTGAACGACAATGGCAAAAGAACAATTCCAGAGGACAAAACCGCACGTCAACATCGGTACGATTGGTCACGTGGACCATGGCAAGACTACCCTGACGGCGGCGATCACAAAGGTGCAGTCGTTGCGCGGTTTGTCCACGTACATCCCATACGATGAAGTGGCCAAAGCATCAGAGTCGCAGGGTCGGCGAGATGCGACGAAGATCCTGACCATCGCCACCTCACACGTAGAGTACCAGAGCGACAAGCGGCATTACGCCCACGTCGATTGCCCTGGCCACGCAGACTATGTCAAGAACATGATTACCGGCGCAGCGCAGATGGACGGTGCCATTCTGGTGGTCAGTGCGGTCGACGGCCCGATGCCCCAGACGCGGGAACATATTCTGCTGGCTCGCCAGGTTGGCGTGCCTGCCATAGTCGTATTCCTGAACAAGGTGGACGTGGTCGACGACAGCGAACTCCTAGAACTGGTAGAGATGGAAATTCGCGAGTTGCTGATCAAGTACGAGTTCCCCGGCGACGACACTCCAATCGTGCGCGGCTCGGCGCTGAGTGCCGCTCGCGCTGAGAGCGCGGATGCGAATGAAGCCAAGTGCATCAAAGAACTGATGGACGCCTGCGACGCCTTTATCGCGGAACCCGTCCGCGCCATTGACCAGCCCTTCCTGATGCCGATCGAAGACGTGTTCTCTATCGAAGGGCGCGGCACAGTTGTTACGGGTCGCGTCGAACGCGGTGTCGTAAAGACCGGACAAGAGATTGAGATTGTCGGTCTCAAGCCAACCTTCAAGACGACCGTTACCGGCGTTGAAATGTTCCGTAAGATTCTTGATCGTGGCCAGGCGGGTGACAATATTGGATGTCTGCTGCGCGGCACGAAAAAGGAAGATGTCGAGCGCGGTCAGGTTGTAGCCGCTCCTGGCTGCATCACCCCCCACACCAAGTTCAAGGCTGAGGTCTATATCCTTACGAAAGAGGAGGGCGGGCGGCATACGCCTTTCTTCAACGGTTATCGCCCACAGTTCTACTTCCGCACGACTGATGTGACAGGTGTCATGTACTTGCCTGAAGGAACGGAGATGGTCATGCCGGGGGATAACGTGAGCGTCGTCGTGGAGCTTATACAGCCTATTGCTATGGAGAAAACTTTGAGGTTCGCCATCCGCGAGGGTGGGCGTACAGTGGGCGCTGGACGAGTCGCTGACATTATCGAGTAGCCACACTGACAACGCGCTGACTGAAGCGTTTGTCGCTGCCAGCGCACCGCGCAAACATCTGATAAAGTGCGGTAGTAGGTTTAACGAGGAAGATCGAATGCCGGGTGAAATCATTACGATGGCCTGCACCGAATGCAAACGGCGCAATTATAGCACCGTCAAAAATCGCCGCAACACGACCGGTCGGCTTGAGTTGAAGAAGTTCTGTCCGTTCGAGCGGAAGCCGACGTTACACCGCGAAACTAGATGACGGGCGCCGCGGTACGAGTGCATAGGTGAGTAGCTCAGTTGGTAGAGCAGCGGTCTCCAAAACCGCAGGTCGCAGGTTCGAGCCCTGTCTCACCTGCCAAGTAAGTATACGGCGGGCACCTCCGATGGGGTGCTCAGGTAACCCTAGGACTAGGGCCCATGATCAACCCGATCGAAAAGATCACGACAACATACCACGAGACGGTGGGCGAGCTACGTAAGTGTACGTGGCCAGGCTGGAATGAACTAGTCGATTCTACAGTGGTAGTGATTGCGTCGGTAGGTATTCTCACGTTGTTCGTGGGTGCGACAGACTGGGTCGCCAAAGCGGTCATTCAACTCCTGACGGTCGGCCGGTGACGGACAGCTTGAACTGTCCGCCAGGGCAAAGTCTACAGCGGAACATCGCAGCGATGAGCGACACCCAGCAGGACCGTGCACAGTGGTTCGTGGTTCAGACTATGTCTGGCCAGGAATTCCGGGTCAAGAACAGCATTGAGCGCCGCCGCGAAGTGGAGGGGGTTGGCGACTTGGTTCTGGACGTCGTGATACCGACTGAGAAGGTATCCGAGCGCCGTCAGGGACGGCGCGTCACCTCTGAGCGCAAGCTCTACCCTGGCTACATCTTGATGAAGGCCTGCCTGCTGGAGGAAAACGGGCAGCCCAACCACAAGGCTTGGTACTTCATCCGTGACACGCAAGGCATTATCGGTTTTATGGGCGGCGAGAAGCCGCGACCGCTTCCGCAGAACGAAGTGGACGATATGCTGGTCCAGTGTAAGGCGAGCGAGGAAGGCAGCAAGCCCAAAGTACAGTTCCAGATCGGTGAGAGTATCACCATTCGTGACGGGGCCTTTGAGAACTTCGAGGGCGTAATCGAGAATGTGGATGCTGGCCGCGGCAAGTTGCGCGTGTCAGTGACC
>CAIZKT010000310.1:0-13995 GCA_903933565.1 uncultured Victivallales bacterium
AGAACCGCTTACGACCCCAAAGGGTGAGAAAGCGGCGTCAAGCCGCCGACAGTCCAAAGCCTGCCTGGCTGCGCCACGCCAGGCGGTATCATACTGCACCCCAACAACGTGGGGTGCTTTGGAGCCGATGCGAATACCGCAGCACTTGGCGGACAAGACGCAGTTGGTCACGGTGACATAGGCGCAGAGGTCGCCGACACCGGGCAATTCCGCCCAGTTGGTGTAGAACGCCAAAGCGTCGGCCTCGGAATCGATGAGGCCATCGCTGATGGTGAGGTTCTGCAAGAACTTATCTGTCCCCTTCTCGTCTCACGTCATCCGGTCGAAGCGAACCACGTCCACCAGCCACTGCAACGGCTCAGCGGCGACGAACCGCCGGATGTTCTCCAGGGCATAGCGCTCGTTGCGGCCGAACGCCGGTGCGTTGAACCGGTTCTGCGGTCCGACATGGCAGGTCAGGATGCAGTTGGGCAACCGCCGCACCGGGTGCTCGGGCGGAAGGCAGTCCGGTTCGAGCACGTCCAGCCCGGCGCGCAGACGGCCGGTGAGCAGTTCAGCGAAGAGTGCGTCCTGTTCTATGATTGCGCCCCTGGCGGTGTTGATGACGATGCCGCCATCCGGCAGGCGGGCGAGCCGTTCGCCCGTCACGGAGTTGCGCGTCTCGTCGGTGAGGGCAGCACAGACGACCAGCGCCTGGATCCCGGCGAACAGGTCCGCGAGGCTGGCGGCCCGGCGTACCCCTTCCGGCCAGGCGGTCGGCGGTACGTATGGGTCGTAGCCACTCAGGGTCAGGCCCAGCCCCTGGGCCATGGGCACGAAACAGCGGCCGGCGAACCCCATGCCGTAGACGCCGACGCGCAGGCCCTCGGCTGTCCCGCCCCAGATCCGTGGCGCCTCGGCGTACGAGGCGTCGAGTCGCCAGCCGCCCTGGCGCACGTGCAGCATCTGGGTCGGCAGTTCGCGCAACACTGCCAGTAACAGCGTGACCGAGAGGAACGCCAGTCCGTGGCCCGGCGAGTCGCCCCAGTTGGTCACCAGGAGTCCGGCGTCCAGATGCGCCCGGCTGACGATCCCACGTACGCCGCCATGCAGGCAGCAGACGTACCTGAGTCGTCCGGGGTCCTGCACCCATGCCGCCGGCAGCGGCGGCGCGGGGGAGCTCACGACGATGTCGTGCTCTCGCACCAGCCGCAGCACTTCGGTCTCCGGCGTCTCGAACGGCACCACCGTGACGGTGCCGAGTCTCCCCAGTTCCGCCACGAAGCGATCGGCGGAACCACTGGAGAAGTAGATGTTGCGCCAATCGGCCGGGTCACTGACCCTGAAGAAGAGGATGCTCGTGCTCATGCTCATGCCTCCAACCACTCCCGCAGGCGTTTCAGGTCCGCCACCGCGCTGGCGTAGAGCGTCTCGACGGACGGCTGCGGCCTGCCCCAGTCGATGCCGGTGGTGAACTCGATCGTGAAGCTCCCTGCAAACCCGTGGTCCCGCAGCAACCGCAAGCGCTCGCGCACCGCGGTTTCGCCGGGTTCGACCACGCGACCGACGTGTACATGCCCGAGGCGCGGCCCCAGGGCCTTCAGCCACTCGGCCAGGGGACGCTTCGTGTACTCGTCGACAAAATGCACGGTGCCCTGAAAGCGCGGCGGGTCCAGTTCAGCGAGCAGGCTGGCCGCACCTTCGGGCGTGTCGGCAAGGCTGCCGCCATGGCACTCGCAGACCAGGCGCACCTCGCCGGGCAGTTGCGCCGCCCAGGCGCGCAGGTTGCGCAGGTACTCGCCCCGCTTTGCGGAGTCCGCACCGAAGTTGAACTTCACCCCTTTGGCGTCGAGCGCCTGCACGGCGGCCAACGCCACGTTGCGCCGTCCGGCGTCGCCGTCCTCCAGGCCGAAGTACGAGCTGTACACCGCCACCGGCAGCGCCGGCCGGCACAGCGTTGCGAACTCCGCATCCGAGCACAGCAACGCGTGGTTCTCCCACAACTCGACACCGTCAAACCCGTCGGCCCGGGCACGCGCGAGCCAGTCGCTGGCACGGATCAGCGGCGGGCCCTGCACGATGCCGCTGAGCTGCTTCAGTCGGCCGTAGGTGGTCGTCGGCCGGTCGGGCCAGCGATTCGGCTCCAGCAGAATACTGCCGAGGTAGATGCTGTGAGGCAGGTCATTCATGTCGGCGGCTCCCGTCGTTGCGCGTAGTCGCGAAGAACCCTCCAGGTGGCCGGTGATCGGATTCCGGCATGGGTCACATCATCCACATGGACGCGTGATGTCGCCGTTCCAGGGGCTGGACACTGCGTCAGGTCCGGCTGGTAGACATTGCCGATCCAGACGCCGCCGTTCCGCTTCACTGCCTCGCCTCTGCCGCCATGCCGACGGGCGCGAGGCGGTATGCGTGCCCCTTCTTGGTGCGCACCAGCGGATCGTCGGGGAACGCAGAGTCCGGTTCGACGGTCACCGGTTCACCGGCGGTCAGGTCGCGCACCTCGACCGCGCGCCCCGGCCAGGGATTGGCCAGGCGCAGGTCGTTGCCGAGTCGCGAGGTGACATAGATCGGTGAAACCACCCCGCCGACGCGCTCGGCGCTGACCTCGAACGCGCCGCGTGCAAGGAAGTGGCGGAAGCCAACGTCCACGCCCGGCGTCGCTGTCGGAAAGAAGTGCAGTCGTCCACTGCGGGAGTTGAGTAGCGACTCGGGATTCAGGCTGTTGTTCACCCCCAACAGGCACAAACTGTCGCCCATACCCCAGCCCTTTATGGCCTTCAGCGTGCGCTCCATGATCGCGCGCCGTTCGTCGCGGGTATCGAGGTTGATCTCGCCGGTGAATTGTACCGGGAACGACTGCGTGACGAGGTTGCCCGTCCCGTGACTGGCCGCCTCGCCCTCGACCTTGACGTAGACCGGCCCCTCAGGCGTCTCGGCGGTGGGGTACGGCGCCAGTCGCTTCGCGATCGTCCGCCAGCGGGTTACCTGCCGCTCGCGGGCGATGCCAAGAATCTCCGCGACGCGCGCCGTGGTATTCAGATGCCAGCGGATGGCGCTCAATGCCGAGATGCTGTCGCGGTTCTTCTCCCAGTACTGGGTAAACCCGTAGTACTCCTGCGGCATGGTGGGGAACACGTGGAAATACCCGTCGTCCTCGAGCGTCAGGAAGTCTTCGTAGAACTCCGCGCCCGCCAGCAGAATGGGCCAGGCCCGCTCGCGCAGAAATACCTCGTCGCCCATATAGTCATAACGATCCCAGAACATCTTCGCCATCTGCGCGTTGAGCTCCATCCCCTGTTCCCAAATGCACGATATGTTGAAGATGCCCTCGGTGCGGATCGGCACGTGGTAGAGCGGCGACATGGCACCGCGGCAGCCGTAGGTCTGCTCGGCGTTCCGACGGCCGAACGGCAGCATCAGCCAGCCGAAGCCCTGCCAGGTTTCCACCCGGTCCCCGCGGTTCCATACGTAACTGGAGGAATGAAATTCCGAGTTCAAACAGCCGCCGCCGTGCCAGGGCGCCCAATCGTGGTTCAAGTAGCCCATCACCGAATCGAATTCCCAGCGGGTCGGATCGGGCCGGGTATGGCCGACGTAAACGCTGGCCCAAGATTTGGCGACTTCATTGACGACCCCGGCGTTACGTGCGGCGTCAGCGTAGTAGATGCGACCCTCCTCGCGGGTGCGGTAGAACTGCTCGAACCAGGCGCGGTTCTCGGCCACCAGCCCGTCCCAGCCCGTCCGCTCGGCCTCCTCGAGGACCTGCCGGGCCTTCGCCAGCGGGTCCCCCGCCTCCGCGCTGGTCACAACCGTAGCCAAGGTCAGCCACGTGCCGCCCGGCAGCGTCGCGGTCGCCGCCGCCCCGGGCGCCGCACGGATCCGGTCGTAATCGAGCCAGATCGCCCGCCACGGCCGGTCGGTGCCCGGGTACTTGCCGTCCTGCCGTGCCGGGGTCATATAGGGATCGGTTCCCAGCCCAGGCTGGTTCTCGGCGGTCTCGATCTTGCCCGGACCGCCCGCGACCGTCGCCATGAAGACATACCAGAACCCCTTCGGGAAGGTCGCTTCCGGCGGCATGGCCTGGGTGATCCAGAAATACTTCCCGTCGCTGCCCGACTTCGGCGGATCCAGGGGACCGTTCTTCGGCGCGTCCTTCGTGTAGTCGAACCCGGGCAGAGGGCGCATCTTTCCTTCGCCGAGACCCCAGCTCTGGCCAGGCAGCATCGTATCCTGGTGCCGGTAGACCCGCACCTGTGGCGCTTCCGCCAGTCCGGCGAGGTCGCCGCGCACCGCCAGCACGTTGCGCGTCATCAGGGTCATGGCCTCGATCTTGCCGTCGGCCGCGCCCGATTCGACCGGTACGACGGCCACCCCATCGGCGCGCCGGGTTGAGGCGGTTGGCTGCCTGCCGCCCTGAAGACCGGATGCCAGCAGGATGAGCTGTCCAACCGGCTTGGGCGTTGGGAAGTCGTAGGCTTCGAGCGAATCGAAGTACTTGCCCAGGGGGTTCTTCGCGTAGTCGTCCCGGAAACACCGTTCGCGAATCTGCTCGATCGTCAGCGGTGTCTCGGGGAAGTAACGCCGATCCCACACGTCCGTCTTGCCGAGGCTGAAGGTAAGCTGTTCGGGCGGCCCCCAAAGCGAGACCTTGAGTTGGCCGTTGTTCAGCGGCAACGCCGTGCCTCCGCCCCAGGTGCCGACTGGCTGCGGGTCGCTGGGCGGCAGCGGCAGCGTGTCCACCTGGTCACGGGCCAGTTCCCAAAGCGGTTTCTGTTGGGACCCAAGCGGCAGGGCCGAGGTGGGCATAGGAGAATCTCCTTGAGTCGGGACATTCTGGTTCTGCGCCTGTGAGTGTGCGGCAACCGCCAGCAGCAAGACTGGCCATAAGCAATGCTGTGCTAATGTCCTTGTTCCCATTCCGGGGTTCCTTTCGGCTCGCGGTTGCTCTCAGTTGCCCGACCCCGCTACGCCAACCGGACCCGCCGGCAGCACGCCCTGCAGTCGGAGTGATAGGGGGCCGCTGAGATCCAGAGGGACCGTGCGACCGTCGCCGGAAGCGCTTGCCGGCGTCCCGTTGACGCGTATCGTTCCGCGGCTCTCAGCCTGCAGGACTGCCTTGCCTTCGCCATTCAGCGCCAGATCCAGTTCGCCGTTCGCGAAGCCTGTGACGCAGACGTTGACGGGGTTCTCGGCGTGCAGCGCTACCGGCAGCTTCCCCACGATGGCGGTTTGGCCCTCGGCCAGGTCGATCTGCGTTCGCGTGCCGGCCGCGTCGACGGTGGTCAGGAATCGGCTGGTGGTCAGTCGGCCCCGGGCGTCGAACAGCCTGACGATGTGCAGCCGGAGGTCCCCCGGCCAACCGTACACACCCGAGTTCATGGTAATGATGCGCTCGCGGCTGCGGATGCAGCCGCCATGGATGGACTCGACCGTGAGCGGGTACATCTCGGTGGTGATCAGGGGATGGGTCAGTTGCGCCGCGCCGTGCATCCAGAAGTAGGCATACATGGCGCCCCACGAGAGTTTCCCGCGCATTTCGTCGTAGACCCCCTGGGCCGTCAGGGGCTTGCCCGGCGTATGCAGGGCGTGCGGCGCGCCGGGTACAAGATGCATGGCGGCGATGCGTTGGTTGCCGTCCATGGTCTCGCAGCACCAGTAGGCCTCCAGCGGCGCGAACGAGCGCGGCGCCGGCAGGCCGTGGTTGATCCAGACACGGCAGCCCTTGGCATGGCAGCGGCGGATGTACTCGATCAGCGCCTCCTTGCCCAGTTCCACGAGCAGACCGTACTTGCGCCGGATGGTCTTGGTGGTCGGATCCAGCTCGACCGAGTGGCCGTCCCAGGGCTCGAGCGTACGCACGTAGCCGGTGGGGTAGTCGCCCATTTCCGCGCCGTAGCCGCCCAGCAGCCCATCGGCCCAGACCATGTCGGCGCCAATGCCGTCCACCATGGCGTCCACACTCTCGAGGATGGCCTTACCAAAGCTGTTGGTCAGCGTCGGGTAGTAGGGGTAGATCGCCCAGCCCTGGGCGCGGCGGGCATCGCTAAGCCACCACTTGGGTTGCGCATACCAGTCGTGTCGGCCGGAGTTCAGCGCCAGTACACGGGAATCGGGGAAGAGCTTGTCCGGTTCGTTCGTGGTCCAGATGTTATAGGCGACGTGGAACCCCAGCCGGAGACCGGGAAAGCGCTTGCGCGTCTCCGCGTAGGTCGCGCGCAGCGATGCGTTCTCTTTGGTCGAGCGGATGAACTCGATGCCCTGGAAAGAGATCTCCGGATCGTCGGCAATATGCACGAGTCCACCGTTCGCGGCGTACCGCGCCCCGCTGAAGCGGATGAGTTCGGCGGGCGGTGGCGTCTTCTGCCACTGTCCGGCGTGGCCCAAGGCCAGGCCGCCGTCGATGGTCAGGTTGTTCAGCCCCTCATCGCGGCGGATGGCGTTAATCAGGTCGTAATAGTCGCCGGTGCCGATCGGGTACACAGCCCACTCGAGCGTATGCGAACCGCCCCGCGCGCTGCCCAGCCCGTCGACAGCCGAGCCGCAGGCGCGGCGGCCATGGTCGATGTAGCTGCGCTGTGACACCTGGTAGAGGTCGTTCAAGGGCACCAGGCCGACGCCGTGGTTGTTCCCGGCAACGAAGACGGGCGGGTTGGGCGCACCCGGCGCCTGGAAGTCCGGGGGCTCTCCGCCGGGCGCAACGATGCGGTTGTCGACCGCCAGTGCGAGATCGGCGTCGGTCAGGTTCTCGATCCGGTCGCGCACCAGGACGCGGGTGGGCTGCTTCTCGATGTCCCGGGTGATCCGGTAGTACGCCCCGACGGCGACCGTCCGGTAGGCATCTTCCCCCGTCTTCTCCGTCCGCACGGTCCAGCCCTTCTCGGCGGATGCGTCAGACTTGGCTTCCTGCCCCAGGCGGTTCTCGCCGCCGTACGGGTAGCTGTAGACGGACTCGACCGCATACGATCGGCGGCCGAGGCCTACGGTGAATCCGCCGCCGGGATGTACGTCCAGTACATACGACGGGGGCATCGGCGCTACGGGCAGCGGCGGCACCGTGACCTTCTTGGGTGCGGGCGGCGCGGCCGACGGTGCGGGGTTCGCAAACCCGAGCGAGGCGCTGGCCCGGATCCGTTCGCCGCCACGCACGGCTACGAGGACCTCGTACGCCCCTGGTCCCAGTTCGCCCAGGCCGAAGCGGAAGTCCTCCTTGCCGGACTCCGACACCGCGGCACGCTCCTGCGCCGGCCCCACAAGCGCACCCCCGCGGCGCAACTCGACCCGGATTTGCTCGCCCGCCTGCAAGGGCAGCACGCCGCGGAAGTCCGCCTCGACGATGGCCTGCTGTTCGTCGTGGTAGATGAAAGGCGTCAGCTTCACCTTGCCGATCCAAGAGACGTCCTTGTCATGCTCGGCGCCGGCCTCGACGTAGAGGTTCACCACCTCGCCCGCCGACAGGGCGCGGTTGTACAGCCGCACGTTGGTCATGGTGCCCGCGAAGGACTGTTCGGCGGTGCTCAGAGTGAAGGGCAGGTCGTTCGGGGCCGGATCGTTCACCGCGATCGTGGCGTCGAGGATGCCGTCGACATACAGCAACACCTTCCGTCCTTGCTTCACTGCCGCCGCATGATAGAAGGTCCGGTTGGCCAGGCGGCTGGTCGACAGCCCCTCGCTACGGCCGTTGCCTACCCCGTCGTGACTGGCCCGGAAGTAGACCTGGGCCGTCGAACCGGCCAGGCGAAGGGTTGCCCCCGACTTCGTGTACGTTTCCCAGCCGAAGAGATGCCAGTTCGTCATCTTGTTCGGATACGGCTCGGCGTCGAGCCGGATCCAGGCCGAGAAGGAGAAGTCGCCGGTGGGCTTGAGCGGCGACGGGTTGCCGAAATCCACGTAGCTGCCATTTCCCGTGAACGCGAGCCCCTGACCCTTCCCGCTCTTCACCCACGTTGCGCCGTGGATCGCGCCATCATGGCCGTTGCCGCTGACGTCGTGCAAGACGGTTCCTTCGCCCTCATCGCAAGTCCAGTGCGCGACGAGACCGGCGGCGGGCGGCCCAGGGATTGCCGCGTGGCAAGTCAGACCCAGGCAACCCCCTCCGCCGACGACCACGGCCAGAAAAAGCAATCCGACCCGCATCAACCGTCTCAGAGACGATCTCATTCCTGCCCCGTGGCTCGATTTGTTCTGCTCGGTGTTGATCACGCCCCAGCGGAAGAGAAGCCTTGTCTGCGTCATCCTCACTCCTCGCAAAGGGAAGGCGAGATCCGGGGTCAGCGCACCTCCAGGGCCACGACCTCGTGGATCGGCACCCGCGGGATCACGAACTCGATGCCGCCGCAGGCCGCGCGGACGGGCAGATCCACGCCGGCGACCAGGGCGCGCGCCGATGCTGTATTCAGCGGCAGGTTCAGGCGTACCCGCACGTCGTGCAGCGGGACGGGAGATTCGAAGACCTCGGAATGCGGCGGTGCCTTGCGGTTGGCGGACCAGTTGACCACGTGGACCAGGTAGCGCTCGCTGCGCCGCGCGCCGGCGTCGGCACACTGATGCGTGACCGTGATCTCGGTCGAAAGCGGCGCATCGGTCTCGATCAGACGCGCGGGCAGAATCTCCTTGAGCACCCGCTCAAAGGCGGCGCGGTAGATCCAGTAGCCATGGCGGTAGTAGCTGGCGCCGGCGGGGAAGGCGAGGAACCCGACGCGGCCGCTGCGCGCGACCGCCGCGTAGTCGGTAACGTGGTCGAACGGCGTCTGTTTGTGACTCGTGTAATGCTCGGCGCTGCGCTGGAAAAGGGGTTCGCCGAGCGCGGCCAGCGCGACCGCGGGCGCGGCCGCCTTCCACTGCGCGGCCCCCTCGTAGAGCGCATACTCGTAGGTCGGGATGTCAGCCGTGAAGGGGACGGTCGGAACCAGGTAGGCGGGCTTGAAGGGCGAGGCGCCCGCGTAGGACAGCCCGTAGTGCTCGAGCCACGCCTGGCCGCCGTCGGTCAGGCCGGCGTCATGGATCACGAGCACGGCGCCGCCGCGGGCGATGTAGGTGTGCAGGCGCTCCACCGTGACGGCGTCCGGGCGATAGGCGTCCGGCAGGACGACCAGGCCGTAGCGCTCCCACGACTGACCGGGCTCGAGTACGTCGAACTGCAGGCGCGTCTCCAGCATCAGCTTGGTGACGCCGTACAGGTAGTCGTCGCGCAGCCAGTCGAACGGCACCGCCGGGATGATCAGGGCCGCCTCGGTCACAGGCGCCGCGCCCTCGAGGCAGGGCTCGAGCGCCCTGATCTTGGCGAAGGATTTGCCGATCACATGGTACACGGCGGGGTCGAGGCGGCCATTCGGCGGCATCTGGTCGCCCACGTCGCAACGCGCGGCATTGGCCACGATGCTGGCCAGTTCGACGTCGAGCTGTTGCGGGAGCTTCAGCCCGCCGAAGTCGGCCCATGCCGTGGCAAAGCGGCCGGTCATGCCGTAGACCGGGATTCCGAACGTGCGCTGGTAGCGGATCTGTGCCGGCGCGTAGAAGTAGCCCCAGCCGCCGGTGGGCAGCGCTTCGATGTCGATGTTGTCCAGCAGTTCGGCGCGCTGGCTGACGCAGGCGAGCCCGATGTCGTTGAAGTCGACCTGGCAGCCCGGCCGCGCGGCGCGCACCACGGCGCGCATGCGGCGGTGCCAGTCGAGAAAGAGCCGGTTCTTGTGCGCGCGCTGGGCTTCGGCATCGTTCGGGTCCTTGCCGTCGGCGGCGATCTGCCGCTGGCACTCGGCGCAGTAGCATGCGGGCGCGATCGGCTCCGCCATGTCGAACCAGGCGCCGTCGAGTTCGTACCGCGACACGAACTCGCGCGCGTGGTCGTCCATGAGCTCGAGGTAGGCCTCATGCGCGAGGCAGAGCGCGGTCCAGCCCGGCGTCTCGCCGGCCTTGGGCATGTAGTCTGACCCGTCGCGCTTGATGACGCGCCACTCGGGGTGTTGCGCGGCCAGGTGGTGGTCCCACGTCACACAGTAGTAGGCGTACACGGCGATCCGGCGTGCGCGGCAGGCCTTGACCTGTTCCCCCAGCAGGTCAAAGGCAAGCCCGGGGTGTACCGGCCCGTACGCACTGGGGTAGTAGAAGAGCCCGTGCATGTCCTTGGCGAAGACCACGATCGCGTCGACGTTGCCCGCCAGCAACCGGTCGCCCCACTCATCCGGATCGAAGGCCCCGCCGATCCTGGGCACGTGGACCGAGTTGTGGAAGTCCTGGTGGATCTTGCGCCACGGCCGTCTGGGCAGGTGGTGCAGGCGCGGGTCGATCCACACCCCCGGCGCCGCCGCAGCGCCGGCGTCCGGGACGGAACTCTCGGAGGCGGTCGTCGTCGCGAACAGCGCCTCGAGGTTGGCGGGGGGGATGTCCGGCAGGATCGCCTCGTGGCTGGGCGAAATGACCAGCCCCGTCGGGAAGATCCGGCGCAGTTCCCGGACCTTCGCCCGGACCTGCTCCGGCGTGCCGTTCACCAGGAGGTTCTGGGCGTCCACCCCGCCGCAGAAGGCCACGCTGCCGCCGAAGTCGCGCCGGAGGCCCTCGGGTTCCATGCCCGCCGCCAGCGCCTGGATCGGATGGATCGCGTCGGCGCCGCAGGCGATCAGGTCCGGGATGATCTCCCGGACCGCGCCGCAGGAATGATGGATCACGGTCAGGCCATGCGCGTGGGCCTGTTCGATCAGCCGCTTGGTGCCGGGAAAGACGAACTGCCGCAGCAGATCCGGACTGAGCATCAGGCCGGTCTGACAGCCGACATCGTTCCCGATCAGAACGGCGTCCACGCGACCCTCGGCGGCCTGGTAGAAGATGCGGTTCGCTTCGAGGTAGAACTCCACGATCCGGTCAATGACCGCGCGGAACATCTCCGGTGCGGTCAGCATGACCACCATGGCGTTCTCCATGCCGAAGGCGGCGCAGGCGTCCTGAAAATGGGCCGACCACAGCACCCCCAGTCTGACGAAGTCGGCGGGCGCTTCGTCGATGGCCTGACGGCACGCCGCAACGCTCATGTGCCGCTTCGGATCGGGCCAGGGGAACTCTCCGACGCAGGCCGGATCGGTCTTGTCGGCAAACCAGCCGGGCCGTGTCAGCGTGCGCTCCTCGTAGTCCGCCGCGACGGCGAAGTCGAAGGCGCAGGCGATGTGGTTGACGGGAGGATGCCGATAGGGCACCTCCACCGGCCAGATGTCGTCGTCCAGGCGGCGTTTCAGCCCCTCCAGATCGTTGACGCCGAAGTGGGCGAACAGGGCGGGAAGCGCCTCGGTGGTGGGCATGCCCAGCCAAGCCGCCGGTCGGTCGACCGGCCGGCGCTCCAGGGTGGCGCGGAAACGTTCACGATGGGTCATGGCATGTTCTCCTTACCCGAAACACGGTCATCGGGCGACGACTGCGATCACGACAGAGGATCAGGGGTTCAGCGTAAACTTCGCCGTAGTCAGGCTCGATGTGCAGGGCCCGGTCGTCCTTGAGCAGCGCACCGATGTAATGGTCGCCCATCAGATGGATGAACGGTTTCTCGACATCATCCCAACGTTCGGTGAACGGGTACCTCGGCCAGTCCGGCGGCGTGGGTGTGGAGACGATGCAGGGCAGCCGGGAAAACGGACGCCCATCCCAGAGCGCCTGCTGCACGGCGTCCGACTCCGCGACCCAGTCGAGGTCGATGAGTTGTTCCAGGCGGTCCATGGCGCGCTTGTGCGTATCATTCTGCAGCATATGTGTGTCCTGTTTCTGGCAGGGGGCTCATGGTTCGAACGAATCAGCAGAATCGAGGGAATCGGGGGAATCGAATGACTCGATTCTGCAGATTCACGTAGGCCTCACTGGCTCTCGACGCCGGGCCCCTGCAACTCCCTTGCGCCCTTGCCCCCCGGGTACCCCGTGCAGCCCCAGAACTCTTTCCCTGCGTTCTTGCCGCTCCTGGCTTTCCGCCGGGTCATGGTTTTCCCGCACTCAGGGCACTCCGGTGCAGCCTCCTGTTTCGCCCTGGCAGCGATGCGCATGTCCGTTAGTTTATCACGGAATCCGCCTTCCTTCTCGAACGTCTCTCGCTGCGCCTCGAGTTGATGATTCAGCATGTTGATCACCCGCGCGATGAGAAGCAGCAGCGCATTCACCATCGCTTCGTCACTGCCGGACTCCAACCATTTCGCGAACTTCTTCTTCGGCGCCAGGATGTGAACGCAGGCGTCATGCACCACGTCCTCGCCATACTCCGGTCTGTCCAGCCGGACAGCATACACTTCCCGCGCTTCGGCTGTTTCCTTGCCCCATGGGATTTTGCCCTGCTGCAACAGCCAATTCAGATAGTCGCCGGACAGTTCCGCCAAGCTCGACCGCGCCACGTCCGTCAGCTTCATTTCGGTTTCCATGGACGTTGCCCGGCGCGCCGAACCCTCCGCGATGTTGGCGCAGCCTGATCGCGCGGCTTGCGTCATCTGGTCGAACTGCCGTCCACAAGGGTCGTGTGTGCGGTTCAGAAACAGACGACAGAACTGCTGAGTCCCCAACTGGACGACATTGGCCAGGATCCACGAATCCAACCAGAAGTAGCCGCCGGTGCCGCTAAACATGGGTCGGGACCTTCCTGTTGTTGTCGAACGAATCGAACGAATCGAGAGAATCGACAGAATCGAATGATTCGAATCGATCGATTCTTTCGAATCTGTCGGATACTCCGACCCCGCCGAACACTCGTGAATCTCAGCCTAGGCAAAACCCAGTTACAGACAGCGCCATGGTCGTCGTCCAGCCGCAGCGGCCGCCAACGCGATGCCCCATGCCTTCATTGCATGCACAGCTCACTCCATCTCGACATTCACGGAGGATCCGGCATGGTTTCCCGCGGGCAGGGGGAGGTTCCATGTGCGCTTCCTTGGGGTGCCGCTCCCGTCCGGGACAGACAGGGCCACTCGGACGGTTCCGGTCTTCTGTTCCGGGCTGGAAAGTGTGAGCACGGTGCCGCCGGCGCCTTCCTCCAGCAGCAGGGCGACTGGCTGGTCGACCTCGACCCACTTGCCCGAAGGAAGGTGCAGACTGCCCGGCTCATAGAAGACCGCTCCAGTGACCCCCGTCGCGACCTGGGCCACCGCCTGGAGCCGCGGAGCGTTGCTCAGGACCCGGACCGGTAGCGCTGCGGCGTAGGCCTCGAACGCCGGCAGGTCGACTCCTGGCCGGACGATGTACTGGTACGCGGTGGCAACGCCAGGCACCCCGTGCTCGATCCACAGTTTGAAGACGTCGCGTGCGACCGGATCCCCGGGGTAATTGGTGTTGATGTCCTTCCACGAGCCGATCTGACAGAGGCTGCTCAGCCTCACGGAGCTGCCTTCGGGGAAGACGTAGCCGACACCATCATGCCACACCCGGCGGACGCCATCGAGTTCATGGGTTCCCCGCCCTCTCACGCTGCCGTCGACCACGACGTCACCCTGCAGCAGCGTCTGGTTGACGCCGGTCTTGACTGGCATGCCGCCTGGGGAATGGAGGTCCGTGCCCAGGGCAACCAACTCCTGATCGAAGAGGAAGTAGGCCTTGCGTGCCTGCACCAGTTCCCCACGATGGACCTGGATCTCCATCTCGATGTCATCGCCCTGCAGGTGTCCCCTCTCCGTCAGGACATTCCCGCGGACACGGGGGATGCCATGAAGCAGGTCTCCGTCCATGACCATGGCGGCGACGCCCTGGCGGCCGTTGGACACCCCGCCGACGAATCGGGTCCCCTGGGTCCACCAGTCCCCGGTCAGCCTCGGGAAATGCGTGTCCGCGGTGCCGGTAACCCCCGGAAGGATGCTCCAGTCCATGCAGGGCAGAACGTCGCCGTATTCGTTGCCGTGCCTTACGATCCAGGTGAGACCGTACGGGAGCCAGCGCCCCTTTAGGTTCTCCCCGTTGCCGCACTCCGTGCCCCAGGTGCGCGCCGAACACATCTTCACTGAGAGGTAGAAACCCTCCTGCTGCTGCACCATGAAATCGCTGCGGTGGAAAAACCGGTTCCCCCGG
>CAIZKT010000311.1:0-9224 GCA_903933565.1 uncultured Victivallales bacterium
AACTCTCAACGCTCAAGGCCGCGAAGGCTGGAAGTCTCATTCCGGTATGTCCGGCCCCAGCCGGGGGCCCGGCTGAACCCTGAACCCTGACCTGCGCCCAGTCGGCCCCCCAATGCCGCGGCTTCCGTTGGCAGCCCCTATCGACGGCCTGTATCCCCGCACTTTTTCGGTGCTTTTCGTTGCATTGCGCGCGGAGCCGCGTACGTTAAGCGCTCAGCGGGCGTCACCGTGGTGGCGCATCACATATGGACGTAGTGTCTGGGACCGGGGCCGAGGGCGGCAGGGGTCTGAGGCACGGGTGTGCGGGTAAGTGTCATCTGTCCTGCTTCTTGCGTTTACCAAGCGCATTTGGAAGCCTGGATAATGAAAACCAGAACAACTCGACGTGAGGCCTGCCGAGCCCTTTTCTGGGGATTCGGCGGCCACAGGCGCGGCGACTGGCTGCGTCGGAGCGCTCGCGTCGAGTCTGGGCCTTTCTCTGCCACCCTGCCGCTGTGCCGTTGACCCTTTTCGGGAACGGCGTCTCCTAGCCCTGAGTGCCTGCTTTGAAGGTGTCCTGCGTGATGGCCACGATGTGTGGTTCATGCGGGCCGTGGCCTCCGGGTTGGCATCCCCGTGATCGGTCGCGAAAGGGTGGCCGTGTTAAGCAAGGAACAGGTACGCCAGGACATGCAGGCTGAACGCCGTCGACACGGGGGTGTCGGCGGTGGCGACCCTGCCGCGGTTGCGCGGCGAATGGTCGCGTTGCCGTGCTACGGGGCCGCTCAGGTGGTGGCCTGCTACATGGCCCTCCGCGGAGAGGTCGATCTCGAGGGCTTAGTGCGCGCTCGCCTCGAGGCCCGTCAGTCGGTCTGGCTGCCGCGCTTCAGCGCCCCGGGGCAGTGCTACGAGATGGTGCTTGTGAGGTCGATCACGGAGGATGTCGTCCCTGGGGCATTCGGCATCCGCGAACCCCGCGCGGAACTGCCCGCGGTGCCGCGGCAAGAGCAGAGAGGTGAGGCGGTCGTGTGGTGGGTACCGGGGGTGGCTTTTGACCCGCAGGGGCAAAGGCTCGGACGTGGGCGTGGGTACTATGACCGGCTGCTGGATGGCACCCGGGGCGTACGGGTCGGAGTGGCGTGGGACTGGCAGGTCCTGACGGGCCTCCCGCACGCGGCGCATGACGTGGCCATGGACTGGGTGGTGACGGACACCAGAACGATTGCCTGCGGCGGCCTAGCAACCGCGCCGGCTGAATGAGAAAGGGACAGGCATGCAGAATTTTCAGCCTTTCTTGACGGTTATCGTGCAGTTGATCATGCTGACGGTCGGCCTGGTGGTCGGCTACCTGGTGCGCACCCTGCTGCACCGTAACCAGTTTGGCAAGATCAGCGAAATGGGCAAGGTGGCGGAACGCGAGGCGGAAGGCGTTCTCAAGCAGGCGCGCATCGAGGCCAAAGAGCTCCTGCTGAAGTCGCGTGAGGAATTCGAGCAGTCCACCGAGCGGCGGCGCACGGAACTGCAGAAACTGGAGGAGCGGGTCACGTCCAGAGAGGCGAACCTGGACCGTAAGGCCGACCAACTGGAGTCACGCACGGCGGAACTGGACCGTCGGGAGAAAGACGTGCGCCGGGTGCAGGATGGCGTGGCCGAGCAGCAGAAGTTGCTGGATGAGAAGAAGACTCAGCAGATGGCTGAACTGGAGCGGATCTCCGGGCTCAGCCGTGAGGAAGCCTCGCGGCAGCTGCTCGCCCAACTGGCGGAGTCCCTCGAAGCGGAGCGCAGCGCCCTGATTCGGCGCCACCTGGAAGAGAATCGTCAACGGCTCGAGCAGGAAGGCCAGGAGATCATGGTCACGGCCATGCAGCGCTACTCTGGCGACTGCGCCTACGAGCGGACGACCTCAACCATTCCACTGCCGAACGAAGAGATGAAGGGGCGCATCATCGGTCGGGAAGGGCGGAATATCAGGACCATCGAGGCCGCCACCGGGGCCAGCGTGCTGATCGACGATACGCCGGAGGCGGTAGTCGTCTCCTGTTTCGACCCGGTCCGGCGCGAGGTTGCCCGCATCACGATGGAACGTCTGATCACGGACGGGCGCATTCATCCCACCCGGATCGAAGAGATGGTGGCGAAGGTCCGCAAGGAGATCGACGCGGAGATTCAGAAGGCGGGCCAGGCGGTGGTGGATCAACTCGGCGTCACCCGCCTGCGGCAGAACATCGTGATCCTGCTGGGCCGACTCAAGTACCGTTACAGCTTCTCGCAGAACGTGCTGATGCACTCGGTCGAGGTGGCGTCCATGATGGGCGCGATTGCGGCTCAACTCGGCCTTGACGAGCGTAAGGCCAGACGGGCGGGGCTGCTGCATGACATCGGCAAGGCGGTGGACCATGAGGTGGAGGGGTCGCATGCGGTGATCGGCGCCGATCTGCTGAAGCGGGCCGGTGAGGAGGATGACGTGGTGAACGCCGTCGCCGCCCACCACGAGGACGTGGAAAAGACCTCGCTCATGGCCATCCTGGTGGAGCTTTGCGACGCGCTGAGCGCCAGTCGGCCGGGAGCGCGCTCCGAAACCACCGAACTGTACCTCAAACGCCTCGAACAGCTCGAGACCATCGGCAAGAGCTTCGAAGGGGTCGAGGGCTGCTATGCCATCCAGGCGGGCCGTGAGTTGCGCGTCGTGGTGGAACCGACGAAGATCAGCGAGGATCGCGCCCTCCTCCTCGCCCGAGACATGGCCGAGCGTATCGAAAAAGAGATGCGCTATCCTGGCCAGATCAAGGTCTCCATCATCCGGGAGACCCGCTCGGTCGAGTACGCCAAGTAGGCCACCGCAGCCCTGCCGTAACCCCGCCTCCCACATGCCGCCTCCGGCGGCGTGTGGGAGGCGTAGCCGTCTCTGCACTTGAAGGCCCCGACGCCCAATACCCCGCCCCTGCCCTTCGCGGTTCCCACAACCCCGAAGGCGGTCCGGCCCGCGGCCGGACATACCGGCACCGCGCAACCACAGGCCCGAACGCCTGTCGCCGCATTCCCGCGAAACCTGCTATCCTTATCTCATTCGTGAGAATGCGCGCAGACCCCCAGGGCGCCAGCCCAACCCCGGAAACCACGCCTGTTCCAGCCTTGGCTGTAGCCAACCCCGGAAATAACACGTTGTGACATATCACAACGTGGCACCATTCTTGCTTTACGATGTCAGACCAAGTATCACACAGTGTCAGTCGTCATATCGCCAGGTGATAGTTGGTAGATGGGTTCCTAGGCGGGGGCTGAAGCGGGAGCGATCATGGCAGAGAATGTATCCAGGCGGGGCTTGCTGCTGCGGTTGACGTCCAGAGATGTGCTGGTTGACGCGGCCCGCGGGGTGGCGCCGGTGTGGCGTGAGGTCGTCGGCCTGACGCGGCCAGCAGAGCAGTCGGTGGACGCGGCGGTGGCGGCATTGCGCCAGCGAAAGTGTGGGGCGGCGGCAGGAGTGGGAGCGTCAGCCAAGCCGCAGACGCCGGCCGGGGGTGTAGCGGCAGCGACAGCGCCAAGCACATCCCGAGCAGCGACGGAAAGACCATGACGTCCGCCCTCGCGCTCCTGAGGTCACGATGAGGTCCAGGTGACGGTTCCAAGGAGGTGTGAACATGGAAGTAAATCGACGTGACTTTGTGAAGGCGACCACGGCGCTGAGCGCGGCGCTGGGAGTGCAACTCCCTTCCTGGGTAGGCCAGGACGAAGCGCAGGCGCTAGAGACGGCGGCCGGCGGGGTGCCCGTGGTCTGGCTGCAGGGCCAGTCCTGCTCGGGATGCTCGGTGTCGCTGCTGAACAGCATCTACTACATGACCATCGACGACCTGCTGATCAACACTCTCGACGTGAACTTCCACCCGACCCTTGCGGCCGGGGCCGGAAACGTGGCGGTCGCCGCGGTGGAGAAGACCTATCGCCGGGGCGGCTACGTACTGGTGGTCGAAGGCGCGATTCCCACCGGCGCCCAGGGGAAGTACTGCCGGCTGTGGCCGGGGCTAACTTTCCAGAAGGCGGTTGAACGCTACGCCGAGCGCGCCGCCTTTGTGCTTGGGGTCGGCACCTGCGCCTGCTTCGGCGGCGTTGCCGGCGGCAGCCCCAACCCCACTGGCGCCCAGGGCCTGGCCGACTACTACGGCAGCAAGCGCACCATCAAGATTCCGGGGTGCCCCACGCACCCGGACTGGATCGTCGGCACCGTGGCCTACCTGCTCAGCAACGGCGCCGCCCCGGCGCTCGACTCTTACGGCCGACCGACCAGTTTCTTCAGCGCCACGGTTCATTCGCGCTGCCCTCGGCGCGAGGCAGAGGAAGCGAACACGCTCGGGACCGAGGGTTGCCTCGAGGAACTCGGCTGCAAGGGCCCCAGCACTCGCGCCGATTGCCCCACTCGCCGCTGGAACTCCCCGGCCACGGGCCAAATGGGGATCAACTGGTGCATCGGCGCCGGAGCGCCGTGCTTCGGCTGCACCGAACCGACCTTCCCGGACGGCAAGTCGCCGTTCTACCGCTTCGGCGGGGACTGACCAAGGGATGGCGCGTCACGCCCCCCGCCGCGGCGGGGGTGTCGGTGTGCCAGCGGAGAGTCGTGTATGACTGACTTGCAGAAAGGATTTGTCTCATGCCTAGCGTGATCAATATCAGCCCAGTGACCCGCGTCGAGGGTCACCTGGACGTGGAAGTGACGGTCGAGACGGTGAACGGCCGTCAGGAGGTCATCGACGCCCGCGCCACGGCGCCCATGTTCCGTGGCTTTGAACGTATTCTGGTCGGCCGCGACCCGCGCGATGCGGTGCATTACACCCAGCGCGTCTGCGGCGTCTGCCCCATCGCCCACGCCATGGCCTCGAGCCTCGCGCTGGAGAACGCCTTTGGCATCACCCCGACCGAGAATGGCCGGATCATGCGGAACCTGGTTCTGGGCGCCAACTTCATCCAGTCGCACATCCTGCACTTCTACCACCTGGCCGCCCCGGACTACATCAACACTACCGGCATCCTCGACATGTCTCCCTGGAAACCGCGCTTCACGGTTCCCGACATGGTCACGGGATCGGTGGCTTCGACCCTGGTGGGGCACTATGTTCAGGCCCTGGAAATGCGTCGCAAGGCGCACCAGATGGGCGCCATCTTCGCCGGCCGCATGCCCACCACCGCCAGCTTCGTTCCCGGCGGCACCAGCGAGGCGGTCACGGCCACCGCGGTAAGTGACTTCCGCGCTCTGCTCACCGAGTTGCGCGCCTTCATCAACAACGTGTACATCCCGGACGGGTCCGCGGTCATGGCCGCCTTCCCCGAGTATATGGAACTGGGCCGCGGCTGCGGCAACCTCCTGGCCTATGGCGTCTTCGACCTGAATGCCGCCGGCACCAGCAAACTACTGAAGCGCGGCCGGCACACCAACGGCGCCGATGGCACGGTGGATGCCACCCAGATTAAAGAGTACGTGGCCCACTCCTGGTTCGCGGCCAGCAGCGGCAACCTCAACCCGGCCGTCGGCGTCACCGAGCCCAGTGCCGATAAGGCCGCCGGATACAGTTGGATCAAGGCGCCGCGTTACCAGGACACGGTACACGAGGTCGGACCGCTGGCGCGCATGTGGGTCAACAACGACTACCGCGTCGGCATCTCGGTCATGGACCGCATCCTGGCCCGTGCTCTGGAGGCCCGTAAGGTCGCCGATGCCATGGACGGCTGGCTGAACCAGTTGGCGCCTGGCGGCGCGGTCTACAAGTCGTCCATGACGCCGACTACGGCCGTCGGCATCGGCCTCACCGAGGCGGCCCGCGGCGCCCTGGGACATTGGGTGGGAATCGGCGCCCAGAAGATCAGCCGCTACCAGATGGTGACGCCGACGGGCTGGAATGCATCCCCCCGCGACGATATGGAGCAGATGGGCGCCATCGAGCAGGCCCTGCTCGGCACGCCGGTGGCCGATGCCGCGCAACCGGTCGAGGTGCTGAGGGTGATACACTCCTTCGACCCCTGCCTGGCGTGCTCCGTACACCTGGTCCACCCGGGGCCGCAGGCCCGTCGCCTGACGACCGTCCAGGCAGGTCTAACCACCGCAACGAACTGACGGGATTTCCCCAGCATAAGGAGGCCATCGAATGAACACGTTCAGAACCCCCGTCAGGCCGCGGCTTGCCCACCTGTGGGGCGTGCTCTCGGCGACACTGCTTTTCGGCGTGGCTGCCCTGGCGCTGCCGCCCGCGTTGGTCACGGTTCCCGGTCCGCAGAATCCCCAGGACATCTTTGGACACGGCGCCGTCGCCAACGACTACCGCATCGGCACCTACGAAGTGACCAACGCCCAGTACACGGCCTTCCTGAATGCCGTGGCCGCCACCGATACCTACGCTCTCTACAATCCGGCCATGACCATCACCCGGACCGGTGCGGCGGGCGCCTACCGCTACACCACCAGTTCGCCGAATCTACCCGTTACCCAAGTGAGTTGGTATGACGCGGTGCGCTTTGCCAACTGGCTCCACAACGGCCAGCCCAGCGGAACGCAGAACGCCGCCACCACGGAGGACGGCGCTTACACCCTGACGGGAGCCACGGCAGCCGGACCACGACACCCCGACGCGCGCCTCTGGCTGCCCAGCGAGGATGAATGGTACAAGGCGGCCTACTACTCCGACAGTGGCCCCACCGCCGTCTACTGGGAGTACCCCACCGGCAGCATGACGGCGCCGCTGGCGGCAGCCCCCACCGCCAACCCGGCCAGCGCAAACTATGACGGCGTCGTGGGCGGGGTCACGCCGGTGGGGTCTTACCCCGGTTCCGCAGGTCCTTACGGCACCTTCGATCAGGCCGGAAATGTGTGGGAATGGACCGACACCGAGGTCGACGCGGAGCGGGTCATCCGCGGCGGTTCCTGGAAAGACTACGTTCTGCTCCTGCAAGCGGCTTACCGGGACAGCGAACTGCCGACCCTGGAGTCGGCATTCATCGGCTTCCGCCTGGCAGCGGCGGCGGAAGGTGCTGGCCCGGGGGGCGGCAATGCGGCCCCGCTGGCGCTGGCGGATGCCTACAGCGTAGACCGAGACACGGTTCTGGCGACCAGCGCCCCCGGCGTCCTTGCCAATGACACCGATGCCGATGGGGACGCCCTGACCGCCGTGCCCACGACCGCAACGGCCCACGGCACACTGACGCTGAATGCGAATGGCTCGTTCTCCTACACCCCGACCGCCGGCTACGTCGGCACGGACACCTTTACCTACCGCGCCAACGATGGCACCGTCACCAGCGCTCCGGCCACGGTGACGATCACCGTCAGAGCCGTGAACCGCGCTCCCGTGGCCGTGGCAGATGCCTACAGCCTAAACCAGAACACGACCCTCTCGAGCGCTGCGCCCGGCGTCCTTGCCAATGACACGGATGCCGACGGGAACGCCCTGACCGCCGTGTCCGCGACCGCAACGGCCCACGGCACACTGACGCTGAACCCGAACGGCTCGTTCTCGTACACCCCGACGACTGGCTACGTCGGCACGGATACCTTCACCTACCGCGCCAACGATGGCAGCGTCACCAGTGCCCCGGCTACGGTGACGATCACCATCCGCGCCGTTAGCACCGGAAAACCGGTACTGAGCATCGAATCCGCCACGGCGCGCCGCGTCGGCAGCACCTACGAGGTGACCCTCAGCCTGCGCAATCGGGGCCCGGGCGAGGCCAGGAGCCTGAAGCTGGCGCGAGCGCGGCTGGACCGTTACGAGGTCCGCAACGTGGTCCTGGGAAACCTCGCGGCCGGCGCCCAACTCAACCCGACCTTGCGCCTGACCAGCTCCAGTCCGCGCACGCTTTCCGGCACGGTAAACCTGCTGCTCGACTTCGAGTACGTGGGGGGTAGAGTGTCGCTGACGAAGTCGGTCAGACTCTCGACCAGTGCTCGGGACGACCGCTGACCTGTACCGGGGTCGGCACAACCCCAACCCCATCGGGGGCGGAACTGCGAGGTTCCGCCCCCGATGGGTGCTCTCTCCAGGAAGGACTCGGCCTTGGACCGGAAACCGATCATCATCATCGGCATCGGCAATATCCTCATGCACGACGAGGGGATCGGCGTACGCACTGTCGAACGCCTGGCCGAGATGACCCTGCCGGACTACCTGGAGGTCCTTGACGGCGGCACCTCGGGCTGCAACCTCGTCGATCATGTGGCGGACCGCGATACCGTGATCGTGATCGACGCCGCGGACGGTGGCGACGCCCCGGGAACCCTCACCTGGTGCGATGCCGAGGAGTTGCTCGCCGCCATCGAGACGCCCTTGTCGCTGCACGAGTTCGGCCTGCTGGAGACTCTGAAGATGGCACGGACGCTCGGCTGCGCCCCGCGCCAGACCCTGGTGCTCGGGGTGCAACCCGAAGTGATCAGCCTCGGACTGGGGCTTTCCGACACCGTCGAGCGCCTCATCCCCAAGCTGATCGAGATTGCCCTCGCCGAGGCGGCCCGGATCGCCGCCAGGCCCACGTCGGCATCACGCTGACCACGGGATACCCCACGCCGCCACGGCGGGTCTTTGCACCGAGCAATCCTCCCGACTCTGGCTGGCCTGACCACGGCTGGCGCTGCCCAGCGCGGTAGCTGCGCCTCGGCGTCAAGGTAAGGAATCTTGAGCGTGCGAAGCCCGCTCGAAAGCGGCGTCCAGCCGCCGCAGTCCAAAGTGTCCCGTCCTTGCCGGGACTCAGTATTCTACTGCGCTGGCCGTCAGGCCGAGCTTTGGACTGCCTGCGGCTTGACGCAGCTTTCTGCCACCGCGGCTCGGCTCGACACCTTGAGCGTGCGAAGCCCGCTCGAAAGCGGCGTCCAGCCGCCGCAGTCCAAAGAGTCCCGTCCTTGCCGGGACTCAGTACCCTGCCGACGGGAGACGGCGGAAGTCCTGCCCTCTGGCATGACGGCCCGCCGACCTCCACGCCCTACGGGCGGAAGACCCGGCCAGGGACGGCATCGCTAGTCCGCCTCGCGCCAGACGGACGCCAGGCGTGGAGCAGTTGGAACAACAACGGCAGGGACGGCCCCTTTCCCGCGACCTAATTCAGGTTCGCACTAATCTTACCTTGTACTATACATATTGACCGGTTATTCTGTATGCATGTACCTCAAACGGGATGGCGCAGGTCCCCTGAGCGGCATGCCTGCGAGCGGAAGGAGCGAGTTCTTTGGCCTCGTCGTGCATGGTGGCGCGACAGCAACCATCAGCAACCTCACC
>CAIZKT010000312.1:0-4331 GCA_903933565.1 uncultured Victivallales bacterium
CGGGGGGCTATTGCGCCCCTTCGGGGCTCGGGCACATGGAACCTGTTTACCCAGCCCGCTTGAGGGATGGCCGCACCTACGGCGCTGAGATCGGGCGCCAAGGCGCAAAGGGGCGCCGACGCAGCGGCGCCCTCCAACGCCCTTCTTCCGCCGCGGCGGACGAGGGGCGGAATGGGAAGCGCCCGGTGTCATACGAGGTTGCTGCAAGTCTCATACAAGAGGAGCGAACGCTATGGCATCGATGGGGATACTGATCGGCCTGGCGGTCCTGGCGGTCTTGGCGCTCCCGGTCGTGATTCTGATCCTGGTGCTGCGGCTGTACCAAGGCCAGCAACAGACGGCCAGCGAGTTGCAGCGTCTGGCGCAACAGTTGCGGGATTTCCAGGATGAGGTTAAAGCGCGCCCGCCCGCCGCCGCCGTGACCGCGCCGGAGGGGCCGCCTTTGCCCATGGGTGAGAGGCCGGCGGTTGGAGTCACGGCGCCGCCTGTGAGTCTGCCGGAAACCGTCTGCGCCATGCCGGCGCCCACGCCCGACGCGCCGCCGATCGGACCGGTGGTACGCCTGCCGCCGCCGCTCCCAGCGCCGCGGCGCCCCGATCACCTCTCTGCCGAGACCACGGCGCCGGCGGAAACGGCCCCCTTCCAGGACAGCTCCGGGGCCGGGGAAACCCGTAAGTCGCCGCCTCCTGGCCCGGTCGCTGCCGCCATCGAGCGTTTCGAGGCGGCGGCCCAACAGGCGTTGCGCAGAGCCTGGAGCTGGTTCATCGTCGGCGAGGAATACCGCGACCCGCGCTGCTCGCTGGAGTACGCCGTCGCCACGACCTGGGGCGTGCGCCTGGCGATCGCGCTGATCGTGACCGGTATCGCCTTTGGCCTGCGCCTGAGCTTCGAGCGTGGTTGGGTTGGCCCGGATGGCCGTATCGCTCTCGGGGTGTTGGCCGGCATCGGCATGATCGGCGGCGGGCTGCTGCTGCTGGGTAAGCGCTACCACATCCTCGGCCAGGGCCTGGTCGGCGGTGGGCTGGCTACCCTCTACGTCACCCTGTTTGCGGCCTATCACGTCTATGCCCGCATCGACGTCTGGACGGCCTTCGGGCTCATGGCTGGCGTCACCGCCGCGGCGGGGGCCATCGCGGTCTCGGTGTCCTCCCTGCTGATTGCGGTCCTCGGCATCATCGGCGGCTACCTGACCCCGTTCGTACTCCGGGGCAGCGGCGCCGGCTACGAGCCTTTCTTCGGCTATCTGCTGGTCCTCGGGATTGGCATCCTGATCATTGGGCACTTCCGCTACTGGATCCTGCTCAACTACCTGGGCCTGGCATTTACCTATATCCACGTGCTCAGGACGCTGCATTCGAACTACCAGCCCGAACACCTGATCCGCGTGCTGCCCTTCCTGGCGGCGCTGTTCCTGCTCTACTCGGCGGTGACGGTCATCTATAACCTGGCCAACCGGCGGCGCTCGAGTCTGCTTGAGGTGCTGGGTCTGATCGCGAACTCGGGCATCTTCTTCGGCATCGCCCAGCACCTCATCCGGCTCTCCTACGGCCGGGAGCAGGTAGCGCTCCTGACCGTCGCCCTCGCCACGCTCTACGTCGTCCTCATCTACGCCTTCCTGCAACGACGCCTGCTGGACCGCGGCCTGCTGCTCGCACTGCTGGCCCTGGCGGGTTTCTACCTGACTCTGACCATGCCGCTGCTGCTATCGCGCCAGTGGCTGACCGTGAGCTGGGCCGTGCAGGCATTTCTGATGCTGTGGCTGAGCCGACGCCTGGGCAGCCGCTTCCTGCAGAGCCTGGCCGCGCTGCTCTATGGTATGGTGGTGTGGCGCGTCTTCTTCCTCGATCTGCGCTCCGCCTTTCCCAACCTTTACGGCGAGCTGCCACTGGCGACGTATCTGCGCGGCCTGGCCGATCGGCTGGTCGCCTTTGGGGTGCCGATAGCCTCCTTCGTGGGCGCCTGGCGCCTGCTTTCCGCCCCGCCGCCCGACCCCGCCACGGCCGCGGTCCCGCGCGAGGCCGACACCGGGGCCATGGTGCGCGATTCCGGCGGGCTGGCCTTCTTCCTCGGCGTCGCGGTCCTCGCCGGCTTCGTCTATCTGCACTGTGAACTGAACCGCCTGTTCGTCGTCGTCTTCGACCCGTTGCGCCTGCCGGTGCTGACCCTGCTCTGGCTGGGTCTGGTCGGCGGCCTGCTGCTGGCCGCGAGCCGGGGCCGGCCTGCCACCGCCTGGCTGACCGGCGCCGCCTGGGCGGCGTTGGCGGTCGTGCTGCTGAAGCTCCTTGCCGTAGACCTGCACTCGTGGGACTTCCGCCTTGAACAGATGTGCTTCGGCGAGGGCTATTCCTGGCTGGCGTCGGCCATGCGCGGGGTGGACTTCGGCGCCTTTGTCCTGTTTGCCGCCTGGGCGGCGGCGCGGCTGGCGCGCGACGGTCGAGCCGAGGCCGCAGCCCTGGCTGTGCTGGCGCTGCTGGTGCTTTTCCTCTACCTCACCATCGAGGTCAACACCATGGTGCGCTACTATGTGCCCGGCCTGCGTTCGGGCGGCATCTCGGTCCTCTGGTAGCTGTATGGCCTGGCACTGGTGCTGGAGGGCATCCGTCGGGCGGCGCGCCCGGCGCGGATTGCCGGGCTGCTGCTCTTCGCCGTGGTCGGGTTGAAGGTGTTCTTTGTCGATCTCGCCCACCTGTCGCCTCTGTATCGGATGGTCGCTCTGATCGTCATGGGCGTGATTACCCTGCTGGGCACCTTCATCTACCTGCGCAATGCCGAACGTTTTCTGCACCCCGGTAGCGAGGAGGCTCCCTCATGAGACGAACTCCGCTCGTGCTTGCCTTCATCGCGGCAGGACTGTTTGCCGGCGAGGCCGATAGCTTTGCCGTGCGTCGCGCCGTCGCCGACACGACCGAACGCGAAGAGCTGGCCGCCATCGAGCTGGATCGGGATGTCTACGCCGCCACGCGAGAGGGCTTTCCCGATCTGCGTCTGCACGATGCCGCTGGCCAGGCCGTTCCCTTCCTGATCCAGCGCTATACCCGTACCAGCAGCGTCTGGACCGAGCAGGCGCAACCGGCCCGCCGGGTCCAGGACCTCGTCCCCGACCCCGAAGGCAACCGCCTCGAGGTGATCGTGGAGCCGCCGCGCCAGGAACCGCCACGCCGGGAACCCCCGGCCTGGATCGAGCTGGTGACCCCGATCCGTGATTTCGAGAAGCGCGTCAGCGTCTACCTCCCCGCCCCCAACGGCGCCTGGCAAGCCCTCACCGAGAACCAGCCCGTCTACGACTACAGCCGTTTCATGGACGTGCGGCGCTGCCGCATCCAGCTCCCGCAGGCCCCCGCGGCCGAGCGTTACCGCCTCGTCATCGGTGAGGTCACCGAGTCGACCGCTTCCGCCTTCGTCGAACTCACCACCCGTAGCGGCGGCGCGCAGCCCGATGAAGAAACCCTGCGCCGGATCCTGCATCGCCGGGATTTCCGCATCGACCGCATCGATTTCGGCTACCGCTCCCTCGAAGAGCGCCGGGATGTGCCCGTATGGGCGGATTTCCCTCTGCATATCACGGCCATGGAACGCGATGCGAAGGAGGGCGTCACGCGCCTCACGGTCGACAGCGGCAGGCTTCCCGCCGCGACCCTGCGCTTCGCCATCGCCGACCGCAACGTCAGCCGGGCTGTCCACGTCGAGGTCCGCCGGGCGCTGGACGATGGCACCCTCCAATGGCAACGCCTCGGCCAGGGCACGCTGCGGAACCTCGACTTCCGCGACGTCCAGGAAGAGTCCATGGCGGTGAGCATCGCGGAAACCCGAGCCCTGGAGTTGCGGCTGGTGATCGTCGACAAGGACTCGGCGCCGCTGACGGTGCAGGGCGTCACCGCGGTCTGCCCGGTCTACCGGGTGTTGTTCCTGGCCCGCCCCGGTGCAACCTACCAGCTTGCCTACGGCAGCCGCGACGCACCTTCACCCCGTTACGACACGGAGGTCTTGCAGCGTCTCTTCGACCGCAAGGACCGCGAAGTCCGCACCTTGCGCCTCCAGGCGGCCGACGAAGCCGCTTCCTATCCCCTCGAGAGTCCCCTGGCGCGGGCCTTGAACAGCCGCACCACGCTGCTACTGGTGCTCGGCCTCGCCGTGGCCGTGCTGGCCCTGGCGACGGTCGCCGCCGCTCGCCGCATCCACCGCGACGAACCCCCCTCACCGCCAGCCGCCGCAGCGTGAACAGCTTCTCAGGTTACAACTCAGGTGCATTTCCCTGCCCCAACGGGGCTGCGGCACAGAGCCCAGGGTTGCGGCCAGGGTGCCGCTACCCTGGGTCACATGTGGTCATGGCC
>CAIZKT010000313.1:0-10075 GCA_903933565.1 uncultured Victivallales bacterium
AGCCCCGGCAGAGCCGGTGCGGACCGCCGACTCCAGGCGAGATGCGGGTGAGCCGAGGGTTCTGCACGAGCCTCACATGCTTGCCGCGGCAGACGCAGGCACGTGGCGGCACTCCCGGCCCGAGTTTCGCTCTGGCTGCTTGGCGGAGGCGTTGCGCGGGGCGGCGAGGCCGCTTATGGTTAGGGTACTGTCGGGTTTGCTACCCTGATTCGCGGTGGACAGCGTTGCCGGAGGACAGGCACAGATGAAGAAGATCACGGTTGGCGGCCACAAGAAGTGCATTGAGATGGTCAGCGGCAGTTTCCGCCTCGCGGTCACCACGCTGGTGGGTCCACGCATCATCAGTGGCACCATCGATGGAAGCGAGAACATCTTCCGGGTTCTGCCGGCCGTACCTTTCAGCGGTTGTGACACCGGTTTCACTCTGTACGGTGGGCACCGGCTCTGGCACTCGCCCGAAGCGCTGCCGCGCTCGTATGCGCCGGACAATGATCCGGTCGAGGTGGTCGAGGTTGCCGACGGGATCGAGTTCCGCAACCCGCCCGAGGCTCTCAGCGGCTTGCAGAAGACCATCCGCATCGAGCCCCTGGGCGGAAACTGCTTCCGCGTGGCGCACCGGCTGACCAACACGGGAGTGTGGGCGATCGAGGCAGCGCCGTGGGCGCTTTCGGTGATGGCCCAGGGTGGCATGGCGGTCATCCCGCAACAGCGCCGTCCCGAGGATGGCAATCCCTTCGTCCCGGACCGCAGCCTGGTGCTCTGGTCGTATTCCAGCCTGGCTGATCCGCGCCTGGTGCTGGGGGACCGGTACATTCTGTTGCGGCAGGATCCCAAGGCCACGCGGCCCTGCAAGATCGGCTTCAACGGCGAGCTGGGGTGGATTGCCTACGTCAATGCCGGCACGGCCCTGGTCAAGCGCTATGAGCATTTCATCGACGCGGAGTATCCCGATAACGGTTGCAGTGTCGAGAGTTACTCCTGCGCCGACTTCTGCGAGATCGAAACCGTAGCACCGCTCTACAGCCTGGAGCCCGGCGAGGCAGCGGAGCATGTCGAGGTCTGGCAGGGCCTCGCCGGACTGCCCAGGATACGCAGCGAAGCCGACGTCGCCAGGCACCTGGAGCCGCGGGTGGAATGATCCTCATCGCGGATTGTCATGCCAGCCACCGCTGCGGCAACGAGGCGGAGTTTGTCCAGATGCTGGAGCACCTGGCGCGGACGGCGCAGGATGTGGTCTTTCTCGGGGACATCCTCGAATTCTGGATCGCCCTACCCGGTTACGAAGAGGACCTGCACCGGCGTTTTCTGGACTGGTGTCGGCGCGAATCTGGCCGGCGGCAGGTCGGCTTCGTCGAGGGCAACCACGAGTTCTTCGTGGCCCGCCAACATGCGACCGCGTTCTCCTTCTGCGCCCCCGACGAACACCTGGACGGGGCCGGTCGCCTGTTCATCCATGGCGATACGGTCAACCGGGCCGACCGTTCCCACCGGCTGCTTCGTGGGGTGACCAAGAGTCGGGTGATCTGCTGGGCGGAGCAGGTGGTGCCCGGCGCGACCTGGATTGCGAAGTTCATCAAGAACCATTTCGAAGCCCGGCGGCAGGCCATGCCGAAGTATTTCCCCGAGGCCCAGGTCAAAGCCTTTGCGAGCGCCTGCTTCGCCCGCGGCGTCAAGGCGGTCTATATGGGGCACTTTCACGAGGCCCGCGTGACCACGACGCCGGCGGGCTGCCTGTGCCAGGTGCTGCCGCCATGGTGTGGCACGGGCCTGGTGGGGATCCTCTCGGAGAGCGGCGGTCAGGCGGCGGTCAGGCGCTGGCAGGATATCCCCGTTGGGCCCTGAGAGGGTGTGAAGACATGTCCGCCCCGCGGTCCACGAGCCACTTTCCCGGGTTCATCCAGGCACGATTCCGACCCCGACCCCGATTTCTTCACGGTGGCTGATCAGGCTAAGAGGACTGGCTCGTGGCGCGGCTCACACCCATCCCATCCCGCTTCCATTCCTGGATCCAGATCGAACCGGCGTACGCGGCCTTCTTTGCCGCCGCGGGCTGCGAGACGCTGAGCGCCTGCGCCGAGGCGGGGCGTCAATTCGGGCAGGAAGTGGCATGCGGTCACCACGTCAACGTCTGGCGCACCCCCCTGACCGCTGCCGGTCGCACCGAGACGTTCTACATCAAACGCTACCTCTACGAAGACGCGCCGGGACGCTACTGGGGCCGCTCCAGTCGCGCCTGGAACGAGGTCCGTAACTATCGAATCTTCAGGGACCTCGGCATCCCCGGTCCCGAGGCGGTCATGGGCGGCGAAACGCGTTCCTGGCGCGGCCTCCATCAGGCCTTGGTCGTCACCCGCGAGATTCCCCGCTGCCGCAACCTGGCCGATCTGGTTGCCGATCCCGGGTTCGCCGCCGAGCGCGAGCGGCGCCGCCCTCTCCTCGCCGAACTCGGACTCTTTGCCGCCAGGGCGCACCGGCGCGCCTTCTTCCACCGCGACCTCAAGCTCCGCAATATCCTGGTGCAGGACTTTCCCGCGCCCGATGGCAAGGTCTACTGGATCGACTGTCCCAAGGGCGGTTTCAGCCGCTTCCGCCGGACGCACCTGGCCGCCGCCGACCTTGCCGGCATGGAACCGCTCAAAGCCGCCCTGGGCCGGGGCGAGTGGGCGGAACTCCTGGCGGCCTACGCCAGGGCACTCCTGTGAACCCCGCGGGAAAACCGCGCCTGTACTTGCCAGGCGCCGGGACGACACCGGCAAGAGCCTCACGGGCTGGCTCGTTTCTCCAGAGACGGCGCTTGACCTCGGCAGGAACGACGCCATAGTGGGGCGCACGGTTTCGTTACGTGGTGTCGTGTTACGGACGGTCTCAGTCCAATAACGGGCAACGGAAAGGGTCTGAAAGATGCGTCTCAAACGGGGTACGGGATTCACGCTCATCGAACTGTTGGTGGTGATTGCCATCATCGCCATCCTGGCGGCGATGTTGCTGCCGGCGCTGGCGAAGGCGCGCGAGAAAGCGCGGCAGTCCAGCTGCATCAGCAATCTCAAGCAGATCGGGGTAGCGACGGCGATGTATACGGACGACAACAAAGAGTACTACCCCCGGAGTTCGGGGTACGTGTATGCGTCAACGATCGTCTCCGGCGCCAATCCCGAGTGGTATACGTTGGTGCGCTCGTACGTCGGGGACCCGAAGGTCTACAACTGCCCGTCGGTGAACTACACCACCATCACTGCCGGCGGCCAGAGCGATGCCGGATTGGGCTACGGGGTCGCCTACACCCGCACCTTGAATATTGGCTTCGCCCCGGGCGGGTACTTCTCGGGCGACACCAAGCAGCCCTCGGCCACCATCTTTCTGGCCGACGGGCAGGCAAACTACATGCGCTGGATGTGCCCGGGCTTTGCAAGTAGCACCTGTACCACGTACACCTCGAACGTGAGTTGGGACACCACTCGGCACAACAACGGGGCCGACTTCCTCTTCCTCGATGCTCACGTCGCGAATGCCGTGGTGGGTACCATCCTCTCCGCCAGCCCCTTCGCGAAGCGCGATATGCACATGGACCCCGCCGGCTTCCATCCCTAGTCGCGGACCGCGCGCCACGCGGCGGATCCCGGCGGTTTTTCAGAAGCCCCCTGCGTTGCCTCGCAGGGGGCTTCGCATTTTGCGGCTTTTCGGTGGATTCCGCTGAAAAAGCCGGTCAGAGAGGCATTTCTGCGGACTGCGCAAGCTCCAGGGTGTAACTACTCAGGTTGCACCTGAGGAGTCACGTTTCAAGAAAGAGACCCTCGCTAGATCTGGCAGGCGTCCGCCCTGCCCCCGCTTGCCTCCCTGGAGCCCGCGATGCCCAGCCCCTTGCGGGCGGGTTCGCGGTATCCCAGATACGGCGGAAGCCCCGGCAGGGCCGGTGCGGACCGCCGGCTCCAGTGCGCCTACTACCAGGAAAAAGAAACCGCCCTGCCGGCGCGGGGTAATGCCTTCGTCGAGGCTGCTGGACTCGTTTGGCCGGGGTCGGGACGGCGCTATTACGCCTTAGGTACACTTGACCTGGGTTGCAGCTTGCTGCATAATGGCCTCGTGTTTCTCGTGATATGGCTACGCCTGGGCAAGCGGATTACGGGTCGTGGGCGAACGACGAAAGGGAACCGAACATGAGATCCAGATGGGGCAAGGGATTCACGCTCATCGAGTTGCTGGTGGTCATCGCCATCATCGCCATTCTGGCGGCCATGTTGCTGCCGGCGCTGGCTCAGGCGCGCGAGAAGGCCAGACAGTCGAGCTGCATCAGCAATCTCAAGCAGATCGGCCTGGCAACCATCATGTATGAGGACGATAACCGGGAGTGCACTCCCCGCACCGCGGGCTACTACGCCGCGGACACTCTGCTCACCACCTATGCCAACCTCGAATGGATCTTCACGCTGCAGAAGTACATCAGTGACAAGAAGGTGATGGTCTGCCCGAGCGACGGTTCAAAGGCGATCTACGGCGGCGGCACAAGTTCCTTGCTCTGGCCTGACGGTTGCAGCTACGGCATGAACGTCTGGTTGGACGGGATCTCTCTGGCACGGATCAAGCTCCCGGCTTCCACCGGTCAGTTCATCGACATCCGCAACAACTACTACTATCGCCGCAATGACACCACGGGCTGGGCGCCGAATCTGGTTCACAACTACGGCTACAATGCGGCCTGTTGCGATGGGCATGTGACCTCCACGAAGAACCCCTATGCCGACACCACGCTGCACTGGGCTGTGGGCTTCCCAACCCCGAATGAAGCCGGTTTCTGAGCCGCGCCCGACGGCAGCCTCATCGAGGCAGGCGCTACTCGGTCGGTCTCGCCGTCAAGGGTTCTCTTGTGGTTCCGCCGAGGCAGGACGTCTGAGCCTCCTTGCAGAGGATCAGACCGGCACGGGCGACTCCCGCCGCGGCCCCACGGAGCGAAGGCCGCCACCACCCCCGCGCAGCAGTTCCAGGGCCGCCGGCAGGAGATCGTCCACGGTGACCTGTTGCAGGCAGCGGTTGTCGCCGCGACAGGGGGCTGTCTTGCGGTTTTCGGCGGTCAGGCAGGGCCCGCAGGCAAGACGACCCCACACCACGCTATTCCTCGTACCGCGGGGCCCGAAGCGGGCCGGGCTCTCCGGCCCGAAGACCGCCAGGGTGGGCGTGCCGAGGGCGACTGCCAGGTGCATGGGACCGGTATCGTTACTGATCAGCAGATCGGCATCGCGCAGGAGCCCGAGCAGTCCGGCCAACGGGAGCCGACCCGCGTGGTTGGTGACCGGGAACCCGGCGGGTAGCGCCGCCGCGAAGCGGGCCGTGTAGGCGACTTCGCGCCGGTCGCCGATCAGATGGAATTCGGCCCCCGCCGCGCGCGCCAGCGCCGGCAGCAGGTCCGCAAACACGGCGACGGGCAGACGCCGTTCCAGGCACATGATTCCGGCGTTGACGTTGACCACGATTTGCAGTCGGCCCGGCGTCCGCGGCCAAGGCGGCGGCAAGGCGCCATCACGAAACGGCAAGGCGGGTCCACTCGGGAGCTGCTCACCGGCCAACGCCGAGAACAGACTGCGGGCAAACTCCGCGAAATGCAGGTCGCAGGGATGCACCACCGCATCGGTCGCGGCCCCGCGGCGCCAGGGAGCGTCCAGCAGGACGTGGCGTTGGGGGTGCAGCGCCTGGCCGAAGAGGGTGGTGAAGGCACTGTGGAATTCTAGGTCGACCACGGCCGCTGGCCTGACGGCCCGCAGACGGCGCCCCTGCCGCAGCACATCCCAGGCGAGTCCGGGGAGGGTTTCCGAGCGCAGGTAGACGGGAGTAACGCGCCAGTCCAGCAGCTCGAGAAACCCTCGATTCGCGGCAACAGTAAGCAGGTACGTTGGCCGCCCGTGGCGTTCGGCAAAGGCGGTCAGTGCCGGGGCCAGCAAGGCCAGGCTGCCCATACCGACCAGTTTGATGGCGACCAGCGGGGACCCAAGGGGCGCCCGCAGAGCGGGCAGGTCCCCCGGCAGGACGGGAGATGGCGTCGGCCTCGGCCGGGCCGATAACTGTCGAACTAGGGGCAAGAGAAGTGCGTCCAGCCGACGCGCCGTCACCGTGTTCACGGGGCCTCCCCGGAGCCGGGCTCTGGGTTGGCAGACGGCGGCCCCGCGGGTTCTGGCGGATGGGTGCTGCGGGTGGCAGCGCGCACGGCTTCGAAGGCCTTCTGGTAAGCGCGAATCTCGGGGTAGAGGCGGGCCAGACGCTCGTACTCCGGCAGCAGGTCGGCGAGGCGCCCCTGGGCGCGGGCGACGTCCAGGATGAGGACGTGCGTATCGGGAAGCTCAGGCTGGAGCCGACGGGCAGCCTCGGCCCAACGCCGGGCTTCGGCCAGGCGCCCTAGCCGCAGCAGGCACCAGGCCCGGTTCAGATGGCCCGTGGCGAACGCCGGAATGCGCCGCGTCACCTGCCGGAACGCCGCCTCGCTCTCGGCAAAGCGTTCCTCCTGCCACAGCCAAGCCCCCAGGAACAGCCACGCCTCCACGTCGTCAGAGTTCGCCTGCACGCGCCGCCGCAAGGAATCGCGCTCCGGCGCGTCGACGAGAGCCGGCCGGGGTAAGCGCGGCCCCAGCGCGGCATCGCGCCAGGTCGCCGCGGCGGCCTCGTCGCCGCGGCCCATGGCAACGATGACCATGCCATAGCGTGCCTGGGTCAGCAGGCCAAAGGTAGGTTGGTCTTTGAGGATCTGTTCGTAGAGGGCGCGGGCCCGGGGCAGGTCTCCGGCATTGACCCAGGCATCCGCGCGATTGAGCGTGGCAATGGCGACCCGGTTGCTGGTGACCAGGTTACGGGTGTGGTAATCCTCCACGTTCACGGCAACGGCAGCCAGGGTCAGGGCGAGCAGGCTGCCCGCCAGCACATGCCACTGGCGTCGGCGCGCCTGATCCGTGAGGCCGGCCAAAGCCAGGCAGGCGAAAGCGAAACAGGCAGGCATCATGGGCAGGCGGTAGCGCGCCACCACCGTGAACAGCATCCCGGTGGCGGAGTAGGTGAGCAGCAGGCCATAGAGCGGCAGGAGCGCGCGCCAGCGGCGGTACGTCAGCCCGAGCCCGGTGAGTGCCAGGGGTCCCACCCAGGCGAAACGCATCAGGGGCCAGCGGCGCAGGGCTTGTTCCTGGGCGAAGGTCGTCTGCACGTCGTGGGCCTCGACCGCGGCCCAGGTATAGCGCAGCTTTCGCAGCAGCAAGCCCGCATATTCGAGCGGGTGCTGCCGCGGAAAGCGGAGCGCTTCGTGGGTCCAGAAGCGGGCGCAATCATGGGGGCCGAGGGCGCGTCCGCTCTCCCGTTCCGCGATCTCTTGCGCGATCCGGTGGGTGGGATCGACTTCCCCGGGCCGATTCAGCAGCAGGGATTCGTGCCGGGGCCAGACGTAGCTCAGACCGCTGTCCAGTTCATTGTTGCCAATGTAGAGCACGATACCACTGTCGGACATGACCAAGACAGGCTGACCGGAGACCGCGGCGTTACGGAGGGTGACCAGCAGCGGTCCGGCCAGTGCCAGCCCGGTGACCAGGCTCAGGAGCCGCAGCCGCTGCTGGCGCGAGCCCGTCACCCCCCACCACACCGCGGCGGCGGCAAAGGGCAGAAACAGCAGAATATTCGGCCTGGCCATGCCGGAAAGACCGATAGCAGTCCCGGCACAGACCGCCCACCCGACCGTGGGGCGCTGCTGCAGTCGACCGAGGCCGAGCAAGGCTGCCGTGTTGCAGAGCAGCACCAGCCCTTCAGAGACAAACGAGGCGTCGTTCACGATGAACGGCAGGTAGCACGCGGCGGCCAGCCCACCGAGAAGTCCGGCACGGGGTCCGCCCCAGCACTCCACCACCATGGCGACCCCGATGCAGGTGAGCGTGCCCAAAGCCATCTGAACCAGGATGGCGGCGCCGACAAAGCCGGGGAAAACCTGATGAATGGCCATCCAAAAGTAGAGGTACAGCGGACTGGCCGAAAAGGCGGTCAAGGCCTGGCCCCGGCCATGCAGCATGTCAAGGGCCAGGCTGGGGTACTTACTGAAAGCCAACTCGGGCCGGGCCACCACGGGTAAGGCGAGCAATCGTAGCAGCAGAGCCACCAGGCCCACGCCGACCAGGCGCAACCACAGCCCGCGCTTCGCTGGCACGATGATATGGATAGCCAACTCCCTCTCGACCTGGGCCCGAAGGCGGCCCGCCTGGAGCGCTGAAGATGCGTTCCTAGACGCCCAAGGCAACGTCATGGGGACAGGACGGCTCTGGTCGTCACCGAGTGGCGGCCAAAATACCCTTCGGCGAGAACCCGTACAAGTCTGTTGCCAGCGCCGCGCCGCCCAGGTACATTCAAGACAGGTAACCCTAAGGAGGTCACGCCCATGAGGTTTTCGGCAGCCGAACGCTACTTGCATCTGCCCGTGAAGAACGGCGCGGCCAAGGTCGTCTTCCAACTGCGCGACGGCAGCCGTCTGCTCCGCGAGTTCGAGCTGGAACTCAGTACCGAGGCGCCGCCGGATTGGTGGGCGTGCTGCGATCTTGACGCCTGGCAGGGCCAGGACCTGGAGCTCCAAGTCAGCAGCCCCAGCACGGTTGCGGGCCTGGAGGAGCGCCTCGCCGAATGGCTCCGCCTCAGCCCCGAGCCGCCGGGGCAGGAAGGGCTCTACCACGAAGCCGGCCGACCCCAGCTCCACTTCACCCCGCAACGGGGCTGGAACAACGACCCCAATGGGCTGGTGTACCTGCACGGCGAGTGGCACCTGTTCTTCCAGCATAATCCCTTCGGCATCGCCTGGGGGAACATGCACTGGGGTCACGCCGTCAGCCGCGACCTGGTGCATTGGACCGAGCTGCCGACCGCCCTCCACCAGCATTCGCTCAAGGACATGGCCTTCTCCGGCGGCGGCTTCGTCGACCACGGCAACTCGGCCGGCTTCGGCACCGGCCGCGAGGATGTGCTCATGGTCGCCTTCACCAGCACCGGCCGCGGCGAGTGCCTGGCCTACAGCCCCGACGGCGGCCAGACGCTGCTCGAATACGGCGGCAACCCCGTCCTCCGGCATCGCGGTCGTGATCCGCGCGTCATCTGGTACGCACCCGGACAGAAGTGGATCATGGTGGTGTATGACGAACCGGAGAACGCCTGGCGCTACGCCTTCTACGAATCGCCGGACCTGCGCACCTGGCGCTTCATGACCGCCGTCGAGGGCTTCTACGAGTGCCCGGACCTCTTCGAACTGCCGCTGGATGGCGACCCGGCTAAGCGCCAGTGGATCCTCCACGGCGCCGAGCGGCGCGAAGAGAGCGGTCGACGGCAGGTGGCCCGTTCGAGTTACCGGGTGGGGTCTTTCGACGGCCGGGCTTTCGCGCCGGAGACGCCCACGCTCAACGGCCATCTCGGCCCAAACTTCTACGCTGCCCAAAGCTTCGTCAACGCCCCGGATGGCCGGGTGATCATGCTCGGCTGGCTGCAAGGGGCCAACTACCCTGGCATGCCGTTCTCGCAAGGGCTGACGCTGCCGCTGGAGGTGTCGCTGCGCACAACCCCTCAAGGACCGCGTCTCGCCTTCTTCCCGGTGCCTGAACTGGCAGCGCTGCGGCGCCAAACCACCGCTCTCGAAGCCCCCTCTCTGGCCGCCGCCAACGCGGCCCTCCAGGGGACCGCGGCGGAGCTGCTCGACCTGGAGCTTGAACTGGCCCTGACCCGCGAGAGCGTCGTGGTCTGCGAAGTCCGCGGCATGGTGTTCACCTACGATGCGGCCGTCGAGACCCTGACCGCGCCCGGTGTGAGCGCGCCACTGGCCTTGCGCGACGGCCGTCTGAGCCTCCGTTTCCTGGTCGACCGCGGGGTCGTCGAAGCCTTCGCCGACGCTGGTCTGGTCGCCCTGAGCTACGGCGGCGCCGCGGTCACGTCGGCTGCACCCGTGCGCCTGGAGCTCCGCGGTCCCGGCCGCGTCCGTCACCTGGCCCTGTCCGAGCTGGCCTCGATCTGGCCGTAAAACCTCCATCTGTGCAATTAGCATTCAAACAAGCTCGACCAACAGAACCATAAAAGCCAGCAGTATACA
>CAIZKT010000314.1:0-21290 GCA_903933565.1 uncultured Victivallales bacterium
CTCCAACAAGGTCGGCGCCGCGGCGAGTACGTCGACCCGCTGGCTCTTGAAGCCGACCCGCTCATAGAGGTGGGCAAGTGCCGCCACCAGTGCCGCCAGGTCGGTGTGCGAGTTCAGATTGAAGGCGTCCAACTCCACCGCCCGTGCGCCGCTGAGCCGCTTTAACCGGCGGGCGCGGGCCATGAGCGTGTCAAACGGCAGCTCGCGGTAGGGCTTGCGCTCCAGGCCCTCAAAACAGAACGAACAGAAGGCCGGACAGCCATAGCTGGCCTGCAGACGCACGCTGTCGGCGGCCTCGGTGTCAAGCAGCGGGTAGAAGGACGGCAACGGCAGCTCGCCGCGGAAGACGGCCTGTCGCACCGGCGTCGTCGGCCAGGCGCCGCTGACCCAGAACCCGTCCGCGACCGCCGCCGCCGCCAGGAGACGCTCACGCTTCGGCAGGCCCACCGCCGCCGCCCAGGCGCGCAGAAACACCTCCAGGGCCGTCTCCCCCTCGCCGAAAAAGAAGGCATCCGGCACCGCCTCGCCATCGGGGCGGACCAGGCACTGTGCCGCCAGGGCATTGGAGCCGCCCAGCACGATGGCTGGGAAGTCCGCGGGGCGCTCGCCGGCCCAGGGCGCCAGCCCGGCCTCAGCCAGCAGCCACGGCAGGTTAATGGCCTCAAGCACGAAGGCGTTGGAGACCAGCACTAGGTCAACCGCGGCCAAGACGCTGGGCCCTCTCGGCGGCGGCAGAAAGGCGAATGACACCACCGCCCCAGGCAGGGCGCGCTGCACGCAGTCGGCCAGAAACAGGTGCGACGCCGAGGCGGCGACGTCGGGCAACGGCGACAGACGCAGGATAAGAATACGGTGGGAAAACTGTGCTGCGCACGGCATGAGCGACACCCTGCTGCCCGCCGGGGTCCTCCCCGCACGGTGCGCCCGACTGTACCGCACGCGATCCTGAGTGCAAACCCTGGCATTTCCATCTGGCCGCAGTCGGCACAGTTCCCAGCCATGAGCTATGTTACCACCGCGCTCAAGTCGAACCGCCGCCCGGCCCGGTTCGCGCGCATCCCGACGGGGCCGTAAGGCGCCGAGATGGAGTCGGCTGGGCAAACGAAGAGAATGCAGCGATGGCAGACAAGACAGTACATATCCCGGACTCTCCCGCCCGGCGGGCTATCTGGTGCGGCATCTTCGGCGCTCTGGCGTACGCCGCCTATGCGCTGAAGGCCATGGGCGGGTTCGACCTGCGCCTCAGCGACAGCCATAGCCTGCTCGATTTTGCGAGTCTGGCCTTGCTGGTGCTGGCGGGAGAGCAATTGGCCGCCCTGGCGGTCATCTACATAGTCCGCCACCGGGCGGGCCCCGCGGGCGAGATCAAGATGCTGAATGGCTTCCTGCAAGTCATGGCCATCCTGATCCTCATTGGCGCTTTCGTCTACTCGCTGGGACGGCTGCAGGCGATCGGCACCCTTGCCGCAGGCTTTGCGGGAATGCTGCTGGGCTGGTCGTTGCAGGCGCCGGTGAGCGGCATTGCCGCCTGGGTTCTGGTGACGCTGAAGCGGCCTTTCCGCATCGGCGACCGCGTTTTCTTCTCCTCGCTTGGCCTGGTGGGCGACGTCAAGCACGTGGGGCTGATGTACACCGTGATGGACCAGGTCGGCGGCTCGATCGGCAGCGAGGAGGCCATCGGCCGCGACATTTTGATCCCCAACGCCATGCTGTTCAACCAGGTGGCCATCAACTACACGCCGAAGGCCCAGGCGGCCTTCATCCTTGACGAGGTCGTGATCCGCATCACCTATGACTCCGACTGGGATGCGACGGAGAAGGTGATGCTGGAGGCCGCCTACGCGGTCACCGCCAGCATCATCAAGGAGACCGGCGACAAGCCCTACATTCGCTCTGACATGTGGGACTACGGCATCCTCATGCGCCTGCGCTACATGACCATGGCCAAAGACCGGCCCCGCATCACCCATGAGATTGTCCGACACATCTTCAAAGCCGTGCAGCGCAATCCTAAGGTCGATTGGGCCATCCCCTTCGTCTACTCGTTCCGCAAGAGCACCGATGGCATGATGCGTGGCCATCTCCCCGCCTCGGACACGCAGATGGTCGAAATCCCGGCCAGCGCCGTCATCGAGGAAGGCCTGGAGTTCCTCAACACGCCGGAGTACGAGGCTGAATCCGTGAAGCTGGCGCAGAACATCCAGGAGCGCGGTCTGCTGCAGCCCATCATCGTCACCCCGCTCCCGGATGGCCGCTACCGCGTCATCGCGGGCCACAAGCGCTTCCTGGCCTGCCGCAAGCTCGGTTGGAAGATTGTCCCGGTCGTGGTCCAGCAGGAGCCCGTGGGCGAGCTGGCAAGCCCGATTACCGTGGTCTGACCCCCCGTGAAGTACCCTCCATGGCGCCCTCGCTGAATTCATCGCGGGAACGTGTGCAGGCGGTCTTTGCGCACCAGGAACCGGACCGGGTTCCGCTCTGGTTTGGCATGTCTGCGGAGTTCGCGGCCAAGGCCCGCCGCGATCTGCGCCTTGACGACGAGGGGCTGCGACTGCGTCTGGGGGATGATTTCCGCCGTCTGCAGGCGCCTTACCGCCTGCCGCCGCTGGACCTGCCGACCGGGGTCAGCAGCCGGACCGTGTTTGGCGTCGACCGCCATGGCCTAGGCTACGGCCAGCCCATCTCGCATCCGCTGGCGGCGGCCGCGACCGTGCAGGAGATACACGATTACCCGTGGCCGGATCCCGCCTGCGTAGACGTGTCGCGTCTGCGCCAGGAGGCCCAGGCCTGGGGCGGTCGCTACGCGGTACTCGGCGGTGACTGGTCGCCGTTCTGGCACGATGCCATCGACCTTTTTGGCATGGAGACGCTCTGTCTGCACATGCTTGACGCACCGCTCTTGGTGGACGCGCTGCTGCAGCACCTGGTCGACGTCTACGCGGAGAGCAGTCGCCGAATCTTCGCCGAGGCGGCTGACCTGATGGACATCTTCTTCATCGGCAACGATCTGGGCAGCCAGACTGGACCGCTGCTCGGACCCGCGCTTTTCGAACGCTTCTTGCTGCCCCATCTGCGGCGTCTCATCGATCTGGGCCACCGCTATGGGCTAAAGGTCCAGATGCACTGTTGTGGCGGCTTTGCGCCCCTGCTTCCCGCGCTGGTGGATGCCGGGCTGGACGCCATCCACGCGGTCCAGCCCTGCTGCGTCGGCATGGACCTGCGGGCACTCAAGGCACGTTTCGGTCGGCAACTGGTCTTCAACGGCGCCATTGACTCGCAGCGGGTTCTGCTTGAGGGCACGCCGGACTCCGTGGCCCGCGACACGCGCGCCGTGCTCGACCTGATGATGCCGGGCGGCGGCTACATCGCCGGGGCCAGCCACGACACCATCCTGGAGGAAACCTCCGTGGCGAATGTCCTGGCCATGGCCGACACGGTCCGGACGTACGGCCGCTACTCCCAACGGCTTGACGGACCGACCGCCTCAAGGTATCCTTAGCGGCGCCGAAGGCCAGAGTCCAAACCGCGTCAGGAGAAAGGGCGTCTCACCATGGCATTCCGTATCGCTGCGCATCTGTGTGGCTGGCCGCGCGAGGTCGTGCAGGACCGTCGCCGCGTCATGGAGATCGTCAAGTCGGCGGGCTACGACGGGGTCGAGGGCTTCAGCGCCACCTCCGGCGAGGATCTGGTCGAGGTGGCCAGCCTGGCGGCCGAGTATGGGCTGCATCTGATCAACGTGGGCGCGCCGGACCCTCTCGTCAAGGCCCGCTTCAACGCGACATTGGGCAACGACGCCGCCGAGGTACCCGCCGGGCGCAAGCCGGGCCATGAGCCCTCGGATGAGGAGCTCGACGGCCTCTGCCGGGCGCTTGAACCCCATGTCGCGGCCTTTGAGAAGTACGGGCAGAAGCCCTTCCATCACATCCACGTCGGCTGCATTCTCGAAACCACGGCGGACTGTGCGCGGGTGTTGCAGCGACTGCCGAGTCTGTGGCTGCTTTACGACACGGGCCATCTGCAGGCGGCCAACTGCGACCCCATGGAGGTCCTGCGGCTCTATCCCGAGCAGATCGGACACGTTCACCTCAAGAACTTCTGGACCGAGAAGCCGCAGGCGGGATGGGACCGGCATCAGCCGGAGTTCTGGAAGACCAGCCGGTTCTGCGATCTGTCGGAGGGGAATTGCGGCTTTGACGTCGGCGCCTGCCTGCGCGGGCTCGAGGCGGCGCGCTACACGGGCTGGATTGCGGTCGAGGAAGATCATCCGCGGCGGGACATCGCGGCGGTGGTGCGTGACAACCGCCAGTTCCTGCGCAGCCTGGGATTCTGAACGAGACGCTCCGGGAAATGGGTTGGTCGGTGCGGCATAGCGGGCGGTGGCGTCTGGCTTCTGCCGAGAGTCATTGATCGGTGACGGTACGAACAGGCTGCCCGGGTGATATGCATCCAGGTCTCTATGCGTTGCTGTGTGTGGCGGGGGCGCTGGCCACCTTTACCGTGCTGCACCAGCGACGGCTGAAGATTGGTTGCGCCATGTTGCTGTCGGCGCTCTGCCTGGCCTGGTTGCTGGGCGTCTCTCCCCGCCTCTGGTGGGACACGCTTCTGGCCGAATGGCAGAAGAAACCCAGCGGCGAGACGACCCCGTTCCTCTTCGTTACCCTCACCGGTTTGGTGCTCTTGGTGAACGTACTCGGCACCGCCATGCAGGAGACCGGCGTTTCGAAGCGCCTGGCCACCGCCCTGCAACACCTCTTCCGCAGTCGTCGGGCTGCCCTGGCTACCATCCCGTTCATCATGGGTATGCTCCCCACGCCCGGCGGCATCATGCTCTCGGCGCCCATGGTTCGCGACCTCGGGGACCACACCGGCATCGCTCGCGTCCGGCAGGCGTCCATCAACTTCTTTTTCCGGCACCAGCTGGAGACCGTCTGGCCGCTTTTCCCCTCGGTGCCGCTGATCCAGGCGATGCTGCAGGTATCGCCGGGGCGGCTGCTGGCGCACAACCTGGTCCTCTCGGTGACCGGACTGCTGGCCGGCACGCTGTTCCTGCTGGTGTGGGGGTTTCCGGCCGCAGCGGCGACGCCCGCCACGCTCGGCCCGCCACAGCGCCTGCGCCAGCATCTGGCGAACCTGCTGCACGCGCTCTGGCCGATCGCCCTGACGGCGACGCTCTACGTCGGGTTCGGCGTGCCGGCGGCACTCGGCATCCTGGCGTCCACCCTCGGTTTCCTGGCACTCCACCGAGTCCCGCGCGGACAGTGGCGACGCATTTTCGCATCCTCGCTGGAATGGGATTTCGCCTTGCTTATTTTGGGGGCACTGCTGTACAAACTCGACTTGGATGCGGCGGGCGCGGTGGCGGACATTGCCGACTACTTGCGGCTCATGCACATGCCCGTCCCCGTCCTGGTGTTCAGCTTGCCATTCCTGGTTGGCTATGTGACTGGCGTGACCATGCCCAGCGTCGCCATGACCTTCCCGTTGTTGAAGATCTACATGGGAGAAGGAGCCGACGCGCATCTGGGCTATGAGGTGCTCGGCTTCGGCGGGGTGATCTGCGGCCTGCTGGTGACGCCGGTGCATCTGTGTCTGGCGCTGTCGGGGGGGTACTTCGAGGTGCCGCTGGGGCGTGTTCTGCGTGAGATCCTGCCACCGACTCTGGCCGTGGCCGCTGCGGCTTTCGCCGCGGCGCTGCTACTGCATTGAGGCCACGGCCTGACCCCGCACGCCACGACGGAAGCGTTCCACAAACGTGCAGCGCTGACAGAGGGCTTCCAGGCGGCGCCCGGCGGCGAAACCCTCGCGGATTCGCTGGGCGCGTTCGCCCCCTAGGATGTCGAGCAGGGGCGTCTCGTAGGCATTGCCGAGGCCGATGACGCCATCGACATCCAGGCAGCAGGGCACCACGGTGCCGTCCACCAGGATGCCGAAATGCCCGCTCAAACCGTGACAGGTCCCGCTGGCACTGCCCTCCGGCAGGTCCAGTCGCGGCCACTCAAAGCGAGTGTCGAAGTGCAGGTACTGCCGTCCCCGCAAGGGCACATTCTTGCGGCGGCGCACGTCCACCTGCAGGGTGCTCAGGTCCCGCTCGAAATGGAGTGACAGGCGCTCCGACAGGAGCGCATCCTCGATGCCGACGCGCGGGCCGCTGGCGTCCCAGAGGCGCAGGTTGACATAGAGGTCGGGGCGCGCGCTGGCGGCGCGGGCGCAGAACACCAGGACGCCGTCGAGGTACGGCCCGCGGGCCGCCTCCGGCAGAGCCCCCGCCGCGGCACTCTGCAGCGACACGCTCACCTGCCGGACGATGGGTTGCAGGAGCAGACCCGCGCGCTCCGCGTCCAGCAGCGCCCCGTTGGTGACCACATGCACCGGCAGCCCCGCGGCGGCAGCCGCCGCCAGGATACCGGCCAGGTCAGGATGGGTCAAGGGCTCGCCCAGGACATGCAACACCACCTCGTCTGTCAGGGCTGCGAGCTGCCCAGCGAGCCCCGCGAAGGCCGCTACCCCCATCCGCTGCGGCGGACGTGACGACACCGCGCAGAAGGAGCAGCGCAGATTGCAGAGGTTGGTGATCTCAACATTGACGCGCTTGAAGCGCGCCCCACGGCTGACCATGCCAGCTCTCCGGGGACGGATTGGCGGGGCGTTAGGTATCCGCCCCGCTCGGGGTGACAGGCGCCGCGACAGCGGGCATATCGAGTCGGAACAGCCTGGCCAGAAGCAGGATGATCAGCCAGGCAAGGATCATGGTCACGACCGTATGGCTGAGGTAGTGAGCGCCTCTGAGCATCTGGTAGAGCCCGAGCGTCCAGCCCAGGACCAAACCGCTGGCTAAACCGAGCCATCGCCCCCGTCGGTTCTGCCAGGCGAAGTACAGGCCCATCAGCGCAAAGCCACCGCTGGCATGACCCGCGGGAAAGCCCCGCCCCCGGGCTCGTCCCGCCACATAGGGTATGGACTGCACGAGATTGCGGTACGGCTGCTTGCCGCCGTAGCGCTCGACCTGGTAGGGGAAGAAGACCCCCGTCGTCGCCTTCAGCAGGCCCACCGTACCCGGCACCAGGCCGACGCATACCAGCAAGAATGCCGCCACGCGCCGGGAGAACGGCCGCCGCGGAAACCAGGCGATGGGAACCACGAGACAGCCGAGTAACACGGCGATGAACACGGCAAAGGCCAGTTTGGGGCCAGCGTAGAAAAAGAACTCCGGCAGGGGCGCCCGGCGGTCCACCAGCCAACCACGCGCCGAGTCGTAGAAACAGTCCTGCACCGCCAGGTCTAACCCGGTCGTCTCAAACACCACCAGGGTCAGCAGCAGCAGCAGGCCGGTCAGCAGAAGGGCTCGGTTACGGTTCATCCAACTTCCCATAGAGATGCCGATCGAGAAGATAGCCGGCGGTCTGATAGTAGGCGATCGCCTCATTCAACTTGGCAGGCAGCACGTCGCCACGCACTGCCTCCAGGGTCCCCGGCGTGATCTGGTAGGCCGAGTGCCGGCGGACTGGCTTCAGCACCGTCAGCAGGTCCTCCCGCAGATACCCCAGCGCCTGGAAGTTGCCGAGCAGGACCCGGCCGTCCTCAGCGTTCAAGCGCAGGACGTCCCGGCCGAAAAAACGGCTCTTGTAGGTCCAATTCAGCAGGCCTAGCAGGGTCGGCGCGTAGTCCATCTGCGAACACGGCGTGTCGACCCGGCGGGGACTGAACAGTTCGGGGTTATAGATGATCAGCGGGATCTGGTACTTCCGCAGCGGCAGCTCGGTCCTGCCGGCACTGTTAGCGCAGTGATCGGCGACAATCACAAACACGGTATTGGCAAACCAGGGCTTGGCACGGGCGCGCTGCAGGAAGTCGGCGATGGCGTAGTCCGTGTACAGCACGGCCCCGCTGCGATGTCCTTGCGGAGAATCGACCTTGCCCTCCGGGAAGGTATACGGACGGTGGTTGGAGGTGGTCATGACGAAATGGAAAAAGGGCTTCCCATCCGCATAGGAGCGGTCCGCTTCCGTCATCACCCAACGGTAGAGATCCTCGTCGCAGGCTCCCCAGATGTTGGCAAAGGTGATGGCCTCGCTCGGCTGACTGGCTCGATCCACCACGCGGAAGCCGTTGTGGCTGAAGAAGTAATTCATGTTATCAAAGTAGCCGTGGCCGCTGTAGAGGAAGGTCGTGTCGTAGCCCCGTGACTGGAACAGTGACCCCAGCGTGAACAGGTTCTCGTTGTCCGGCCGGCGGACCATCGAATGGCCGGGTGTGGGCGGTACGGAGAGCGTCAACGCCTCCATGCCCCGGACCGTGCGGGTGCCGGTGGCGTAGAAGTTCGTGAACGCGATCGACTCCCCGAGCAACCGGTCGAGCTGTGGCGTCAGGCCGCCGTTGCCCAAGGTCCCGAAGAAGCTGGCGCTGAGGCTTTCCACCGTGATCTGGATGACGTTCCAGCGCTTCTCCGGCCCGCTGGCGGTGATCTGGCGAGTCAGGTCAAGGGGTGCATCCGAGAGGAAGGTCGTGTTGTCCGTGGCCAGCAGCTTCCGCGCCGCGGCGAACGCTTGGCGCGTCTCGAGTGTCTCGTAGAAATCCTCGTAGTTGAGCGAATTATTCCTGAAGGCCGCGCCGAAGGCGTAGGGGCCATTCTGGGCCAGCTCGCGGTTGTAGGCGTTGCCCAAGTCGGGCAGCAGGCGACTGTCGACCGCCACGAAGGAGAGCGCCGGCGCCAGCAGTATCAGTCCCCCGAGAAGCGGCCGCCGCCGCACGGGCATCTTGGCACCCAACCACGAGGTCAGGTACCCCCGCCGCGCCAGCGGCCAAACCAGCGCCACGGTCAGCGCCAGCAACCCGCCCAGGATCAAGGGCAGCGGATAGGACTCCCGGATGTTGCCGATGACCTCATTCGTATAGATCAGGTAGTCGACCGCAATGAAGTTGAAGCGTACCCCGAACTCGTCCCAGAAGAACCACTCGCTGGCGCTGATGAACAGCAGGACGAAGACCGCGACGCCGAAGCCGCCGCACAGCAGCCAGCGCTGAAAACGCCGCCGCAACAGCACCTCTGGCATCAGCATGACGTACAGCACCAAGGGAATGACGGCGTAGGACAGCGCCACCAGATCGAAGAACAGCCCCACGGCGAAAACCACCGCAAGTGAGGCCAGGCCGGTGTCCGCGGCGCTGCCGGTCTTGAGCAGCAGGGCAAGTCGGGTGATGCAGGAGATCACCAGGAAGAAAAGGGCGCAAACCAGCACGCCGCCGTAGCGCTGACGGCAGGCTTTATCCAATCTGGGAACCATGCCCATGAGTCTCCGTAGGCTGCGAACCGAGTAGCGCCTGGCTCACTGAACTGGCCTTGTCCTCGGCCGCCGCCCCTCGGCGCGAACCGGACGGAGCCGCCGCAGCGAGCCAACCGGCCATCCGCTTGGATACACTAACAAATGAGGAACTCTAGCGCGCTATCCGTAACGCACTCTGGATCCCGCATGAAAACTTATTAACCCAGTGCCGGTAACCGCTGACCGTTGCGGGGAGTGAGGCAACCTTCTTTTTCGACCTGTGCAACAAGGGTGAGCCGAGGTATTCAGCGCTCCAGACGGAGTCCCCTATTGCACGGGTCGCTCTTTCTTGCAGTTGTCCGGCGTCCGCTTTACCTTCTTTGGGTGTCCCGCCTTCAGCCTCAAGTGCCAAACACGAACGAGGAGTTGAGTCGTATGGAGCTGTTTATCGACACTTTTTTCGAAAATGCCACGGCTCTGCGCTGGGAACAGTCGGCCGCCGACATCGTGGACCTTGACCTGATTGCGGATCACGCCCGGATGAGCCCGAATCGGCAGATGACGTGGTGGAACTTCAAGATCCATACGTCGCCGGCGGCTCGCGGCGGCCAATTGCGGCTGCGCTTCCGGCCGGTGACGAGTTGCTGGAACGGCACCCCCGCGCCGGCGCTGCGGCGGGACCCCCTGACGTCAGTGGTCAGCGCTGAGGGTCGCGCCTGGCGGGTGCTGCCGGTGTGTCCGTCGACAGAGGCGGGCTTTGTCAAGGAGCTGTGCGTGCCCATCGAGGGGTCCTGCATGCACGTCGCCCACTTGGTGCCCTACAACGACAGCGATTTGCAGGCGACCTTGGCGCAGCTTCAAGGCGGCCCGGAGGTGCGGATCTACCAGCTGGGCGCCACGGTGGAAGGACGCCCCCTGGAGATGGTGGAGATTGGCGCGCCGGAGGCGCCGGGGCGGGTTCTGTTCCGCGGTCGGGCGCACCCCTGGGAGACGGGTGGAAGTTGGCTGTTGGAAGGGCTGATGCGGTTTCTGGTGTCGCCCGCGGCAGCCGATCTGCGGCGGCGGCTGTGTGTCTGCATCATGCCGATGGCCAACAAGGATGGGGTGGCCCGCGGGCTGTCGCGCTTTACGGTCACCGGCATGGACCTGAACCGGGGCTGGTTCGCCAACCAGCCTCATGATCCGGTGCTTTGTCCAGAGAATGCCTGCCTGGATGCCTGGCTGGCGCAGCAGCAACGCCTGGGGCGCCTGCCCCGGCTGGCCATCTGTCTGCACAACGACGATGGGGGCAACCTGCACTTCTCGCACCCCGGGCGCGAAGGGGAGGGCCATGCCCGCCGGATGGACCTCTTTGAGGGACTGCTGCGCGACCTGACCTGGTTCCGGGAAGGGCGGGCGGCCGCGGGCTTCGTCAATTCGGGGACCTTTGGCGAAGGCCTGTGCGAGCAGTATGGCATCGACGCATTGATCTATGAACTGCGGGCCTGCTGGGCCGCGGGGTTGAATCGCACGCCGATGCCGGACGACTGGCTGGGCCTGGGCCGGGACCTCGCCTTCGTCCTGGACCGCTTCTTTGCCACGGTGGACCACGGCAAGTGAGGCATGGCGGCCGCCGCGGGCGGTACACTCAGCCTGGGCCGGGTGGGCTCAGGGATGATGCAAGACGCCGTGGCCGCAGCGCGTACGGCCGGCGTTGACGGCCTGCCAGAGGGCGGTATCGGAGGCCAGGTCGCGCACCAGACGCCCGGTGCTGACGTCGAGGGCGGCGGCGGCCTCCGCCAGCCGGTACTGGTGCTGGTCAAGTTGATCGAGCACCGCCGCCAGCCAGACGGGGTAGTCGGCGGACTTGGCCCCCGGGGCCCAGGGGCCCGCGTAGGGTGGCGGGGGGAGGCAGCGACAGCGCAGAGCGATCTCGTGACGGAGTTTGCGTACGGCGATCTCGCGGTTGGTATGCTGTGAGCGCGTCTCGTCGCAGGCGGCGCTGACGCCTCTTCGGGTGTGAGTGAGGCGGACGGCGCTGGAGGTGCGATTGCGCTTCTGGCCGCCGGGGCCGGGGCCCCTAAAGACATCGACGCGGCACTGGCGCAGCAGTTCCTCAGCGCTCATGGTAAGGAGCTGTCGGCGCTCTTCGGCGCCTGGGGTGGCGGGGGCCGCACTGGTCTTGGCGGAGGTCATGTGGGACTGTAGCTTGCGCCTGGGCCTGGCGCTACCGGGGAGCGCGGGAGCGGGCGCAGGCGATGCGTCCTGCCGGGCGGCAGGACTGCTCTTGCCCTCCAGCCGAGCCCTTGGGCGGTGGCGGGACAGAGCGAAGCTCGCGGTCAAGTCTCATACAAGAGTCGACCTGTGCAATATGAGAGTCCGACAGAAGCGCTGAAGGCGCGCTGCCATACCAGCCCAGGGCAACGCCCTGGGAATAGGATGGTTATGGGTTTGAGCCCTGTAGGGGCGAGCCATCTGCCCTACCTTCGTGTCGAGGTCGCATGGTCCGCCCCTTCAGGGCTCAATCTTCGGTGTGGACGGGTACCCAGGGCGTTGCCCTGGGCGCCCGAAACGCCCCTTTGGGGCTGAATACCACGGCCCATCCTTATTTCACAGGTCGCAAAACTGCCATGCGCCCCGCGGGAGCTCGAGAGTCGAATCAAACATTGGAGTCGAACGCACGATGACGATACGACGCGCCCTGTCCGCCGGGCTGCTGGCGGCTATCCTGGCGTTCTGTGGCTGTGCTCGTCTGCGGGGGCCGCCGGATCTGCCATCGGTCAAACTGCAGGTGGCCGCGTACATGGAGGGCGAGGGCTATCAGCGCGATCTGCGCAAAGCCCTCAGACCTGTGCTGCGAGAACTGGCCGCGCTGCCTTCGGAGGCTAGCGCCAAGCTGGCGCTGGTTCTGGACATCGATGAGACGGCGCTCTCGACCTATGAGTACCAGAAGAGCATGGGCTTCGGTCACTACACCCCGGCCTGGCGCGAGTGGCAACAGCAGCAGCATGCCGTCCCGATCCGTCCGGTGCTCGAGGCGTGTGAGGCGGCTCGGGCAAAGGGGGTTGCGCTGTTCTTTGTGACCGGCCGCCGCGAAGCGCTCCGGGCGGCTACCGAAGCGAGTCTGCGTGCGGCGGGCTACGCGGAGTGGACAGAGGTGATGCTGAAACCGGATGCCCACCAGGAGCCCTCGGTGACGCCCTTCAAGACGGCCTGCCGAGAGCAGATCGAGGGGCGTGGTTATCGCATCCTCTTCACTATCGGCGACCAGGACAGCGATCTGCAGGGCGGCCATGCGGAGCGGACCATCAGGTTGCCCAACCCGATCTATCGGGTGCCGTGAGACTGCACCCCGGCAGGCTGCCGTTTCGGCAACGGGCGCTGCCGTCGCGGGGCGCGGATGAGATTCAGGAAGCCGCAAGAACCGGAGGAGGTCCGATGAGAGGCGCATGGGTGTCATGGCTGGGGCTGCTGGCGGCCTGCGTTCCGGGCTGGGGCGCGGCGGTCGTGGGGGTGCGGCCCTATGAACTGGACTGGGCTGGCCGCACGCAGGACGCCCGCCCGCCGCTGGTGGACTTTGAAACCCTCACCGGCTGGACGGTGGAGACCGAGAGTGCCGTGGCCAGTTTTGAGGCGACGCGCGAACAGCAGATCTGGGGCGAGGCGGTCGGTAAGCTGACCTACCGGGCTACGGGGCCGAATCCGCTGGTGCGCCTCCGGCCGCCGCAACCGATGCCGATTCCTGGCGAGTTCGACGCGCTGAGCTGCTGGGTTTACGGCAACAACTGGGCCTGGGTGGCGGACAAGACCACGCCCCAGGTCGCGGTGCGTATCCTTCTGCGCAGCGCTGACGGCAAGGAGATTGGCGTGCCACTGTGGACCGTGTGCTGGCGCGAGTGGTTCCTCTGCCAACGCCGACCGCAGCCGGAGCAACTCGCGGCCCTGCAAACAGGCGCCAGCTTCAGCGGTATCGAGATTCAGAATGGCCGCAACCGCGAAGACCGGGTGCTGTACTTCGACAATCTCGCGGTGTTCAAGGAGGAGATGGCGCCGCTGACCTTCCAGCCGCGTCCGCAGCGCGGGGTTTCGATGTTCCCCGGACAGGGAAGCGGCACCAACACCGGCCCCGGCGTGCTGCCTTTTCCGACCCGGCCCGAGACGATTCTGCCGACCAATCTTGCCATGGCGTCGACCAGCACGGTGCGCCAGGAGGGCGCCGCGTTCCTGTTCGAGTATAAGGGTGACGACGGCGTGCTGACCTACCGTTACGAACCGGCCACCGGGACGTGGAGCGATCTGACGGCGCAGTGGCAGGGCAGGGGTGGTGTTTTCCGTCCCCTGGCAGGTGGCGGCGTTCGTCTGGTTGGCGCCAACGGGGAACCCATTCCGCCGGAGAAGCTGACGGTCCAGCGGGTGGAGCTTGCCGAGGGCGCCGTGAGCGCGGCCTGGCAGGCGGCGGCAGGAGAGCAGACGGCGGCGGTGAGCTACACCTTCCGCCTGTGGGGCAAGACGCTGGTGCTGGACACCGCCTGTCGGGGCGGGCTGGTCAGCGAAGTGCGCTACGGTCGTGCCGAGGGCTTGGAGAAGCCCCGCCTGGTTGGCCTGCCGTACTACGACTACGGTGGCTCGCGGCCGAGCCTGGTGGTCTCCGGGCCGCCCGAGGCGCCCCTGTTTCTGGCGGGTCACACCGACTGGTATCGCTCGAACGGCAGCACCCCATGGGCCGAGAATGCGGTCGAGGGCAGCGGCGCGGCCTACCAAGGCGGGGTGCGTTACCTCAAGCTCACGAACGGCCAGCGCAACGACTGCTATGAGCGCTTCTTCGTGACCGTAACGCCGCGCTTTGAAGAGGCTCTGCCCACGGTGGCGAACCCGGCGTCGGGCTGGAAGCAGGTGACCGGCAAAGGGGTGTGGAACGCGCACGGCGCCAACGATCGGGAGGGCGACAAACGCCACTGGCGCAATGTCTACCGCCACGGCATGCGGCATGTCATCGTCACCGACCATGAGACCGGCTGGCGCGACGGCGGCGAGAGTTTCACCTTCAGAACCCGGACCGCGCCCGGCAAAGGCGGCGACGAGGGCCAGTTCCGCTATGCCCGCTTCATGCAGGACGAACTGGGCTTCGTCTACGGCCCCTATAACAACTACACCGACTTCTCGCCAGTCAACGAGTATTGGTCGACGGACCTGATTGCGCGGGACAGCCAGAGCCAGCTTGTGGGCGCCTGGGCCCGCTGCTATGCGCCCAAGCCGGCCCGGGCAGTCGAGTACTGCGCGGAGCTGGCGCCCAAGATCCAGGCAAAGTTCCGGTTCAGCACGGCCTATTGCGACGTGCATACGGCCGTGGCTCCGTGGCACCGGGTGGACTGTGACCAGCGGGTGCCTGGAGCCGGGACCTTTGCGGCGACGTTCTACGCCTATGGCGAGATCATGCTGTTGCAGAAGCAGGCCTGGAATGGCCCGGTCTATTCTGAAGGCGGCAAGCACGCCTACTACTGCGGCCTGACGGATGGCAACTACGCGCAGGACCAGGCCTACGATCTTCCAAACAACCCCTGGCTGGTGGACTTTGACCTGCTCAAACTGCACGACCTCTGCTGCAACTTTGGCATGGGCAATCTGGAGATGTTCTTCGGAAAACGCCAAGGGCTCGGGGCCACGCCGGCGGCGGCCCAGGCATCGGTGGACCGCTTTCTGGCCGCCACGATCGCATTTGGCCATCCGGGGTTTCTCGTCTTCGAGGGTGGTCTGGCGAATACGATGCGTAGTTACTACATGGTGCAGCAGCTTGCGGCGCGCTACACGCAGGTCGCGGCTACCGGCATCAGCTACGTGGACTCCGGCGGTCGGCAGATGGGCACCACTGAGGCCGTAGCGCGGGACGTGTTTCGGCGCAGCCAGGTCGTGGTCCGCTACGCCGATGGGACCATCACGGCGGCCAATGGGCACATCTCGGAGCCCCTGGTGACCGAGATCGAGGGCCGGCGCATCGAGCTGCCGCCGCAGGGATACACGGGGTGGAGCGCCGACGGTCAGATCACGGTCTTCAGCGGCTTGGCGAAAGGGCAGCGCTGCGACTACGCCGAGACGCCGGAGTACCTGTTTCTGGACGGTCGCGGTCAGGACGTGCGCTTTCCCAAGGCGGGCGGTGCCGGCCTGGCTGCCTGCCTGATCAGCGACGCTGGCTGGGAGGTCATCCCGTGGGGTCCGCCGGACTGCGGTTTTGCGCTGGCGGCGGGAGCGGCCGTGGCCCTGGCGGCGGATGGCAAAGAGCTGGGTCCTGCCGAGTTGCGGCGCGCTCGCGGATTGACCTTTGTGATGCCGGTGGCGGGCGCGCTGAGCTACCGGCTCAGCGCCGGTCCGGCGGCGGCCGGGGTTGAGCTTGTCTCGGAGCGCTTGGTGGTGGCGCCCGGGGAGAGCATCGCTTTCCGAGGGCGGGAAGAGCACCGCTTCAGTGTCCCGGCCGACGCGGTTCCCGGAACGCGCTTGTGGCAGCCGGCCGAGGGGGCCTGGATCGATTTCTGGGTAGCACCGCTGGCGGAGGTTACGGCGGCACTGGCTGGCGAGGTGCTGCGGGTGACGTTGCGCTCGAATCTGCCCGGGTCTCAGCCGACGACCGTGTCTGGGGCCGGGGTGCAGGCCGAGTGCAGGCTGGAATCCGGCAAGGTGACCGACGTCGCCCTCGACCTCGGCAAGCCCACGGACGAGGAGGCGCGGGTGCTGACCGTGAACGTGAGGGCAGGGGAGTTGAGCCTGAGTCGCGAGTGGGGTCTGGAGACGCGCCTGGGCTACGTGCCGCTCAGCCTGCCGAAGAGCTTCCGCTCCGGCCTCCGCAGCGGCAGCGGCGCCGAGACTTTCTCCCTGGGCAGCACCGGGGCGCAAGTGAACGTGCGGGTGGAACTCAGTTGCGGCGACGTGATCCGGGAAGGGCTCTTCATGCATCCGCCCTGGATGGACGGGGCATACGGCTACAGCTTCGCCCTGTACGAGGGCGTAGCGCTGCCTGGCGACGTTCCCACGGCATTCAGGGCCTTCGTGGGCAAGTTGGACGGCAGCTTCCTGGGCGACGGCATCCTCTACCGGGTCTGCGTGGTCACGGCGGATGGACAGGAAACCGCGGTGGCGACGCAGACGGTTACCGAGCACTGTTGGCTGCCCATCGAGGCGGACCTGACGCGCTGGGCGGGGCAGACGATAGCCCTCAAACTGATCGCCGACGATGGACTGGCCGACAACACCTCCGGCGACTGGGCCGCCTGGGGCGACCTGCGGCTGGAGACCCTGGAACCACGCCTGGTACGGACTCTGACGGACAGCGCGGCGCCGTTCCGGCGCGAGCCTGGACCGAGTCCCGTTCCTGGCCTGACCCTGGAGCAGTTGCGGACTGCCACAGCGGGGCAGCTATTCTACGAGGGCAAGGGGCTAAGCGGCACGGGCGAACACGGCACGGTGGCCATCCTCAACGGCGTCGTCGTAGGGGCTATGGCAGCAGCCGGCGGGCGCGAGACCGAAGGCGTATTCTCCGCGCCGGTCAGCGTCGCGCTGACCCCAGAGGCCATCCGCTCGCTGCGCTGGTGGAACACCTTCGAAATCGACAACTCGCGTCAGGACTACTACAGCGTGCGGCGCTTCTGGATCAGCCTCGAACTCTCCGACGGCCGGCGTTGCACTTCGGACCTTACGCCGACGACCTTCACTCAACCCGGCTCCTGGGCGCACGCCGAGGGTGTCCCGGTCGCGATGGACCAACGGTTGAGCGTGGGAATCTGGTTCCCGCGCTGACGCCGCGTGCTGGCCGGTTCGGACTGGGGCTGGGATTCACCAGCCTACGCGGATCAGCTCCCGGGAGGTCTGCGGGTCGATGGTGATGGACACGCGGCCTCCGGCGAGAGTCGTCGGCGCCGGGGCCAGGGTGCGCCACTGGCCGTCGCGGGTCTCACCGAGTTCGGCTCTGGGTGCCGCGGTCTGGGTCGTGCGGATGTCGACCTGGCCCGCGCTCAGTGGCAAAACGAGCAGTCGGCTTGACTGCGCCAGGTCACGGTCGTCCTCAGCCAGCACGAAGGCATGGCCGCTTACCCGCAGGACCTCGGTGGCGCCGCGCCGGAGCAGGCCCTGACACTCGGCCGCCCGCAGGCTGCCATCGGCGCCGAAGAGCAGGAAGCCGCTGCCGCCGTTAGCCAGACCGATGGTCCAGTCGCCGGCTTGCGCTTCCACGGCGGCGCCCGTGTTGTAGAAGACCCAGGCCTCGCTCTGCTCGCCGACGAGGCGAAACGCACGCAGGTCGGGGAGGTCGGGGGTCACCTCGAAGTGCTGCACTCCCGCCGCCGCGAGGACGGCTTGGTAGAGCGCGAGGTGGCCAGCGCTCATCTCCGCCGCCAGTTCGATCGGGTCGGCGCTGAACCAGGTCTGGCCGCGGCCCAGGCGGAAACGCGTCACCACGGGCGCCCCGTTACTGGATGCGAGCGCTTCGGCGCCGGCAAGACGCAGCTTGAGCCCGGGGCGGGCCTCGTCGGTCACCAGGCCGCTGCCCGTCGCGGGTTCCAGGGCGCCGACGGCCGCTGGCAGTGCCAACGGCGCCGCCAGCGCCTCGCCCTCGACCGCGACGCCGCAGAGACGGGTCAGGCGTTCGCGCTTCGTAGGCTTCCGCGTCTCATCGTAGGAGAGGTCGCCGGAGAGGTAGAGCGTGCCGCCGGCGTTGACGAAGGCGATCAAACGCTCGATCACCTGGTCAGACGGGTCCAGTGGCAGCGGATAGAGGACCGCCTTCACCTGGGCCGGCAGGCGGTCCAGAGCGCTATCCGGCAGCAGGCCAAAGTCCACCCGTGCCGCCACCAGCAGATCGCTGGCACGGTGAAAGGCGCGGATGACGGTGTCGCGCTGACCGCTCTGGCGGCCGGCGTCGGGCAACACCAGGCAGACGGCGGGCGTGGCGCTGGCGGGGCGGAAGCGGCCAAAGGCCAGGGCCATGGCCCGGTAGAGTAGCGCCGTGGGCCGCGGCACCTGGCTCGATTGCACCAGGCCGCAGGGAAAAATCCCTTCCATCGGGTCGCGCCAGTGCCAGGAGGACATGGCCGCCGCCCCCAGACCGAGAGCGTGGTGGGCCTGGTAGAGAAAACGTTGGTCGAAGGAGGCGTCATCGTCGCCCATGCCCCAGGGGTCCACGGCCCGGAAGGTCGGGTGGTTCTTGGCGCCGCACTCGCCCAGCACTAGCGGCTTACCCAGCAGACGCAGGTCGACATCCTTGAGCTCAGCCGCGAAGCCGGGGGCCCGGCCGTAGTAGTGGCGGTCGGTGAAATCCAGATCGAGCGAGGCCAGGATAGGGTCCTTCATCGAGGCCCCGCCGGCCCAACCCTGGCTCCAGCCCACCGAGGCCAGGCGGCCTGCATCGCCCTCGTGGAGAGCGGCAGCGTTGGTTGCGGCCCAGGCGCGCTGGGCGTTGGTCATGCACCGCCAGAAGGCGCTCACCTCGGCGTCCTGCCAGGTGCCGGAGGTCTTGCCGGCACCGCCGCAGAGCTTCAGCAGCCCAGCGTCAGTGGCGCTGAAGGACGGCTCATTGCAGATGTCCACGGCCAGGCCGGGCACGCCCCGATAGCGCTCGGCGATCTCGCGGGAGGTGGCCTGCTGGCGCCCCAGTTCGGCGGGATCGGCGCTGTTGGTGAGGTTGGGGGTGTGGTAGAGCGCGATGCCGTGCTTCTGCGCCAGTTGCACGATGGCGTCGCTGATGCGCTTGTCGGTCTCGCTCTTGAAGGGGATGAAGCAGCGGGTCCAGCGCAGGCCGGCATCGCGCATCTGGCGGAAGTCGCGGTCGAAGGCCAGCGGTGAGCGCGCGGTCACCGAGCCATTCTGCCCCCAGTAGGTCTGGCAGCCCATGAGGAACTGCGGCGTGCCATCGAGCCGAAAACGGGTGCCATCCTGCCGCAGGATGGGTCCTTTGGCGATCAGCTCGGGGCTCCAGACGACCACGGCGGTCTCCTCGAGGTCGAGGCGGCGGTCGCCGACCCAGAGTTCGGCGGTGACGCGGTACAGATCAGCGGCAGGCTCGGGCGGAGCCCAGTCCGCCTCGACCTCGACCGTGGCGCCAGGCTTGAGGGTGACGGCGCGGGTCAGCGTCGCGACCGGGGCGGTGCCACCGTCTGCAGTGATGACAAAGCGCACTTCCGCGGCTTGCGCCAGCGGGCCGAAGTCGCTGACGCGGGTGCGGAACACGAGGCTCTCGCCCCGGCGGTAACAGGCGTAGCCGGTATCGGTTTCATGCAGGTAGAGCCGACGGAGGAGGGTCTCCGTCACCGGTAGCAATACCTGGCTGAGGGCCGGGCTTCCCGCGGCGAAGAGGTCCTGGTTTGCCACCCCGAAGACGGCCCAGGAGGAGCCCGCGAAGGTGCCCGAGAAGTGGTGTACGATGGCGCCCGCCTGGCCGCGTGACCGACCGAACCGGTCGGCGCATTCCAGCAGCGGCACCCAGCGCGCCCGGTTCGGCCCGAAGCCGTGCCCGTTCAGGCCCAGCATGGCCGTGGCCGAATAGCCGGTGAGTGGGGCCTTCAGGGCAAAGTCCGCCACCACGGCCTGGCCGGGGGCAGGGCGGGTCTGGGCCACGTCCCGCAGGAGAAAGCTCGGGTCAAAGACGCCGAGTTGCTCGGGTTCGGGCCACATGGCGTCGCGAATGCGCGCCCAGCGGGTGTTGAGGCGGGGCGCCGGCAAGCGCAGGCGTGCCAGGGGATCAGCCTGCACGCTGACGCCGGCGATCCCGACGCGGTGCGGCTGACCCCGGTCGGCGATGCCAACGGCCACGCCAACCTGGAACCGGCTTGCCTGCGCCGGTTGGAAACGGTCCATGGCCCCACCCCGGCCGACGCTGCGGTTGTCATGCCAGTAGGTGAAGTCCGCCGGGGTCAGCACGACCTCCTGCCACTCGGGGGTGAGATTCACGGCCGTATGCCAGCGGGAGCCGTCCGTCTCGCTCCACTCGATCCAGGCCCTGGGCGTCTTGGCATCGCCGCGGGCCCAGAAGCGGGTGACGGACCAGTCCGCCGGCAGCTTCCCCTCCACCGCGGGCGAGATCACGGTGTCCCAGCCCTCGAGGCTCGGGGTCGACAGCTCGATCCCAGGTTGCCCCTGCGGTCCCTCGATAGCCTGGAAGGTCGGCCCCTCCGCCCGGTTCGAACTGGGGTTCCAGCCAGCGCTGCCCGCCGCGAACACCGGCGTCAGAGGCGTTGCCGGCATCGGCAGGGTCAACGGGTCATGCCAGGCGCCCTCGTACGCGATCACCGGTCGGTCGAAGGCGTAGCCACCCATGGAAAGCAAGGCGCCGCCCCGACGCAGGTATTCGATCAGGGCCCGGTGCGCCGCCGCCGGGAAGAGGTCGCCGCTGGGCACGACCAGCAGATCGATGAGCGTCGGCTCCAGGAAGGACGGATTCGCGGCCTGGGCTGGGTCCAAGCGGAAGGCGGCATGGCCAGCCGCGCGGAAAGCCTCCACCAGCACCGCGGGGTCCGACGGGCAGGAGGTGGCCGTGGGGGCCGGGGGTCGCGGCTCAGAGGCGAACATATCCAGCACCGCGATGCGAGCTTGGCCAGCGGGCCGGGGCGGCAGGTCCTTGGCCCAGAGTGCGGCGGCGCGGGCCTCTTCCCGACTGCCCGTCTCGCGCTCGGCGTCCGCCAGCGACGGCTGATAGGCTGTCGGCACGCTGCCCTCTTCGACCTGCACGTCATCGAACCAGGCGATGCCATACCCATTCAGGCAGAGGATGATTCGCATCTCGGAGGTGCCGTCAGGCACCAACCCGGAGGTAGTCAGGCAGGTCCAGCCGGTGCTGCCGGTCTGTTTCGCCGGCGAGTCGAAGCAGCCCAGGCGCTTGCCATTTCCGTCAAAGTAGTTGATGGAGATGTAGGCGCCGGCGCCGACGCGCACGTTCTCCGTCTTCAGCCAGGCGCTGAGGGTGTAGGTAGCGCCGCGCTTGATCGGCGTCGCGCTGCGGTTAGCCTGGTACCACTCCACGGGCGCGGCCTCCGGCACCCGCAGCCGCAGCGCCGCGCGGCCGGAGTGAGGGTTCGC